>DAIMEA010000363.1:0-4651 GCA_036725585.1 Prolixibacteraceae bacterium
GATTTTCACATCACCGTAATCGGCACTGTAATATGCTTCCGGCTCATCTCCGTTTTCGGAATGAACAGGCAGGGAAAAATAATCGTAGTAGGTTGTTGGACCATGGTCGGTATCGTGGTTTCCAAGCGCATGGAGGAAAACACAATTGCGTAACAGAGGTTCACCCGGGATGAAAAAACCGCTTTCCCAGGTTGTTCGAATGTTCCCGTTGTTCACGCAGTCGCCAATAACAACCGCCAGGTCCGATGAATCCTGAAGCGCACGTTTGCTGATTGTTTCCCAGATACCGCCTGAATTGTTATGAATATCGCTCAACGACAACAGCCTGAAATCGGTTCCCTTTAGCGGGGCTGTTTTGGTGATATTGATTTTTGCTCCTTTTTTTGTTCCATCGCTAACACGATAAAAATATTCCGTAAACGGATCGAGTCCGGTTAGCGTGACTTCATGGATATAGCCCTCTCCTTCAATAAGCCTGCCCGGATCACCCATCACCATTTTCCCCAGTTCTGCAGTTTTTCCATATTCGACCATACTGATTACAGGTCTTCTTTCGGGAGTTTGCCACATAATCCGTACGGAGGAGGTTGTCGGGGATAAGCTATACGGCTCTTTAATGCAAATCAGGTCACAGGAAGCATACGGGCTGATACCCCAACGAGGATCGCCAATAACCATTTCATCTTCGCCGGCCTGAATGGCAGGAGAATCGTTAAAAAGCATGAAATCGCCATAACCGGGTTCAACAAACAATGGATCGGCAGCCCGGCAATGGATGATTTGTCCCCGGGGCAGGGTGATTTCCGAATTGAAATAGACGGAATACGCGAACAAGACCTCCCTCCCATTCAGTTCAAAAGCATTTCCGCTTTCACCCTCAGGAGTATACGCGATGCAATTGTTAACCGTTATCTGTTCGGCATTCCTCACGGAAATCCCTGTAGCTGAAGGTAAAATGTAAAAAGTACAATGGTCGGTATGAAAAGAAGAAACGGATTGCATGTTTAATTCATCTTCCCCCGAAATATGGATTGCACTGCCCGGAATATTTGTAAACGTTGAGTTTTTGACCTGGATATAGTTTACAGGATCAGAAAGAATGCTTTCTATGAATAATCCGCTTTTGGAACAATTCTTGAATATGCACCCGTTAATATGCAATGAATCAGGAATGCCCCGAAATAATGTGTTGGTTATTCCGCAGCCTTCCGGAGCTATTTCACCCCCAAAATTCAGAAATTCACAATCCTCTATTTTTAAAACAATGCCGGAAGAATCCATTGTGATACCTCCCAAATTCATTGCAGTGCCTTTTGAGCCATCGAAAACAATTCCTTTCAGATTCATATCAGCCTTACATGCAACAATAAAGCCTCCATCGTGCGAAAAAATAATCGGCTTTTTCTTTATGGAAGGATGGGTTTCAATTGTGATTCTTTTATTGACATTCAGCGAGGCGGATTCTTCATAGGTTCCGCCATCTGTCATTAGAATGATTACTTCGCCCTGTTCTGAAGAATCAATGGCTGCCGAGAGCTGGTTCATACCCTGATATACAAAAATTGTGTCCTGGGGACACACCTGCAATGCATTCAAAAGGAATTCGATAGTAATCAAAAATCCTATTATTATAAACCCGGGTAGAGCCCTATTTTCTTTCATGGGTTTAAACGTACTTCTCCGGAAAGTTCCTTGAAAAATTTAATTTAAAGGAAAAAAAAAATTTGAATTAAATAGCTCTTTAACAGAAAAAAAGCGCACAGAATTGTTTCTGTACGCGTAGGAAGAAAAAAGTCGGTCTGCAGGGACTCGAACCCTGGACCCGCTGATTAAGAGTCAGCTGCTCTACCAACTGAGCTACAGACCGGGCTTGCAAAAATAACAATATTTCTTTTTCTCAGCCCAAAAAGAACGGAAAAGATCGGATCAATTGTTTTTCGGCTTACCTTTGTAGCTTCTTAGATGCTAAAATTGAATAAACTACGTTCCATAATTATCCATTAATCCGAAATCGATGAAAACAATGCAAATTACCTTGTTCCGGGTGGTAATCCTGGTCATGATCACCCTTGTTTTTGCCTCCTGCCAGAAGCACAAGAAAGAAATGGAAGCCCTGAATGCCGAAAAAGACAGCATCCAGGAAATTGTCGACAACCGCAACGACATGATCCTCGACTACGTGATTTCCTTTAACGAAATCCAGCAGAATCTCGACTCGATCAAACGGGTCCAGAAACTCATGAATGTATCGCTCGACGAGAATGCGATCGAGATTCAGAAAAGTCAAAAAGACAAAATTCTGGAAGACATTGCCCTGATGAACGACATGCTCTCGGAAAACAAGCGGATTGTTGCCGCCCTGCAAAAAAAGATCCGTGAAAACAACGGCAGAATCAGCGAACTGGAACAAATGATCCAAAGTTACATTGTTCAGATCGAAGAGAAAGATGCTGAAATTGCCGAACTCAGCCAACAAATAGGTCAGATGCAAACGGCCATCACCCAGTTGAACGAAAAGGTGGTGAATCTTACCGAAGAAGGCAGGCAACTGGCTGAAGAAAGCCAGAAGAAGTCGGAAGTCATTCAAAAACAGACCGAAGAAATAAATACGGCTTACTACTGCTTCGGCTCACAAAAAGAACTGATTTCCAACAATGTGATTGAAAAGCACGGAGGTTTTCTTGGATTGGGTCGCACATTCAAAGTGAAAGCCGATTTCAACCAGGACTATCTGACCCGGATCGATATCCGTAATTTCCCGGAAGTGTCGTTAATGGTTCGAAAAGCACATCTGCTGACCCTTCATCCCGACAGTACCTACCACTTTGTAATGAACGAAAAAAAGGTCGATGCTTTTGTTATCGACGATGCAGAAGCATTCTGGAAGACTTCGAAATACCTGGTGATCCTGGTCGAACCCTGATAGAATAATTGACGCGGAAACAATTCCGCCAGGAAGAAGGGTAAAAATATAGGGAACTATTTTTTACCCTTCTTTCTTTTCTGCCCCAAATTTTCGTATATTTCTTTGACATAATTTCTAACATAATCATCAAGCATCCATAAAACCCTCCAATCATGAAGTTTGCTTGTGTTATATGGCTTTTCGCCCCGATGCTTACTCTTTGTCTATCCTATGGATTTGCCCAGGAGCCGGGGAGAAATTTGTACGACATGAGCTTTGAAGAATTATCGAAGCTAAAAATTATGTCGGCCAGCAAATCGGAACAGGGGCTCGATGAAATCCCGGCTACTTTGCGAATTGTTACCGGTACGGAGATCCGGGAGCGGGGTTATTTCACGCTCGATGAAGTGTTGTCGGATCTTCCGGGTTTTCAATTCCGGAACATCATGAGCCTGAACAGTTATATTTTCCAGAGAGGGATTCCCAACCAGAATAATCTCACCCTGGTCCTGATCGACGGGATCCAGACCAACGAACTGAATTCCGGAGGTTTTTACGGAGGAGGCCAGTACGATCTGAACAACATCGAACGCATCGAAGTGGTGTACGGTCCGGCGTCGGTGGCATACGGCACCAACGCGGTGAGCGGGATCATCAACATCGTTACCCGCGAGGCAGCTTCAAGGGGAGGGGAAATCGGAACAGCCCTGGGAAATTTTCAGACCCACCGTTCCCATGCCTCGTATCGCTACGAAAGCCGCGACCAAACATTGGGCATCAGTATTTCGGCCCAGTGCCTGCAAACCGGCAAGGCCAACCTAAAGGGTATTCACGGCGACAATAACTGGACCGACCTGCTGCATATTTTTGAAAACGATTATTCCGGCCACATCAAAATCCGTTATAAGGATTTCACCCTGGGAACCGATTACATGAACAAACAAACATCGACGGCCACCACGCAAACCAGCGTGGGAACCGGATACAAAGACTACGGCTCTTTGTGGAATATTCAATTCATGAACAACTACCTGAAATATCAGAAATCGCTTAATCGCGACTGGAATTTTTCTGCCACCCTGTACAACCGGAATGCAACGGTTATGAAGAATACAATATATTATGTATGCGATACGGCCCAAGTAGGCTATTACCGCCCGAACAACCTTACAGGGCTGGAGGGGATTTTCAGCTACCGCCCGGGAAATATATTCTCGTCTACCAGCGGGGCGCTCATTGAGTATGAGGAGCTGGCCCATGGACCTTCTCTGACCTACAGTTCTTCGCCGGAACTGGCCCCTCCCGAACCCGACAAACCCGGCATACAACGAAATTACCTGATCAGTCTGTTTGTTGAACCCAACTTCAGGCTCTTTCGATACCTCATGTTGTCGGGTGGATTGCGTTTCGACCAGAGCAGTATCTACAACCAGGTGTTTACACCCCGGGCCGGATTAAAATATGCCCGAACCAACTATTCGTTCAGTTTGCTTTATGCCGAGGCATTCCGGGCGCCAAAGCCCTGGGACTACACCGACGGACTGGGCAATCCCGGGCTGCAACCCGAACGGATCCGATCGTTTGAAGCTACCGCATCGGCATCTTTATTCGAAAAAGTAGCCTGCGAAGTAACGGTATACCATAACCTTCTTTTGGATGGCTTCCAAAAAGAAACCAGCGAAGAAGGGTATCGCTGGGTAAACGATTCCGAATTGAAAACCCTGGGAGCCGAACTGGCGCTCCGGT
>DAIMEA010000364.1:0-4643 GCA_036725585.1 Prolixibacteraceae bacterium
ATACGTCATTAAATTATTTTTCCCGAAACCGGGATGGGGACTCGGAATGACACCGGGTACGAAGGATCCCCCTCCGACAACTGGCGGACCGGGATGACACCCTGTGCAGAGGGATCCCTCACCACTTCGCTTCCCCAGGGATGGCATCTCGTAATAAAGGTTACAAAAAGCTATGGGACCCAAAAATCAGGACAGCCTCTCTGTAAAGTTTCGGCTAAGGTTGCACCCAAATACGGTATCCCCAGCCATCCAGTTCTACTTCTGTTTCTTTTTCGAAAGGCATTTTTTCACCGCTCAGCGCATCGGTATAGGTTCCGGCTATTTCGGGGCAATTAACTACTTCGTGAACCGGATCGGGCGAAAGGTTGAAAAGGGTGAGAACCCTGTTGTTTTCCTTTTCGCGGGTAAAGGCCAGCAAACTGCTTCCTTCCTTAGTTTTCAGAAAATGAACGGGGCCGCCGGCCGTACCGTTCCAAAGAGCCGGGTTTTCCTGCTTCAGGTCAATAAGCGAAGCATAAAAGCGCTGCATTTCGGGCCGGCTCCAATCCACTTCGTCCTTTTCGAAAAACTCGAGACGAAACAGGTTGCCGGCTTCCTGGCCCGTATAAATCAGCGGCATACCGGGAACTACGAAACTGAGGGCGGCCATGGTTTTCGCGGCATCGCCCAAACGTTCGAACTCAGTCCCGTTCCAGCTGTTCTCGTCGTGGTTGCTCGTAAACTGCATGGGGAAGCTCCCGATTGGATACGTTGAATCGACACGGGAAACATAGGCTTTCACTTCTTCCGGACCCGCTTCTCCCCGGGCCAACTGATTCATGACGTGGTGAAAATGCCAGCCGTAATTCATGTTAAAGGCCTTGTTCAGCAGGGCTTTTTCGCCTTCATCCTCAGCCAGCATAAACACCGGTTTGATCGAATCGAGCGCTCTTCGTGCCTCCTCCCAAAAGGCAACAGGTACCATGCCGGCTACGTCGCAGCGATACCCGTCGATATCGCTTTCCCGCACCCAGTATTTCAGGGCATCGATCATGGCGTCCTGCATGCCGGGCTGCTCGTAATTCAGGTCGGCCACATCGCTCCAGTCGGGAACGGGTGAAAGGAGGGTTCCCAGCGAATCGCGGGTAAACCATTCGGGATGTTCGTCAATCCACACATGGTCGCGCCCGGTATGGTTGGCCACCCAGTCGAGCAGCACCTTAAAGCCCGCTTCGTGACAGGCATCGACCAGGTCTTTAAAATCCTGCAGGGTACCGAATTCCGGGTTCACGGCTAGGTAATCGCGAACCGCGTAGTACGAGCCCAGGGTTCCCTTTCGTCCTTCTTCGGAAATGGGGTGAATGGGCATGAACCACAAAATTTCCACGCCCAGCTCCTTCAGGCGGGGAAGGTGTTCCTGAAAGGCGGCAAAAGTTCCTTCGGGCGTATATTGCCGGATATTGACTTCATAGATTGTTGCATCGGCAGCCCATTCGGGCATAGCGGCTTCCGAAAGGGAACCCGGGGTTGCGTCCGGTGATTTATTTTCCTTCCCGGGGGAGCAGGCCATGAAAAGAATCAGAACCAGCGCCATCCATTCGCTTGTTTGTTTCATTTTGTTTTCGATTTAAGAATTTCCAATTTGATCGATTCATTTTTTCGCAGGGTTCGCAGCACCCTTCCGTTTCCGTTATCCCGAACTACTTCCTCCGAAAAGGCATTGGACGGGAAGTAGTGGATAATTAGGGTAAGGGTCCGTTCGTCGGGCCGGCCCGGATAATCATTTCCGTGGTTGGTGAACGAAAAGCAAAAGCGGTCGTCGTTTTCGAGAAAAGTGCAGGTAATCAGCTCAAAGCGGTTTTTCGCGTAGGAACCGGCCAGCGCTCCGTCGTCGTCGTACAACACGTATTCGGCTTTACGGACTGACGGATCGTAATAATAATGGATTTCGAGTTCCGAGGGATTGTAGGATGCGGTATTTTTCATGGGGAGGGTCATGGGAACAAAACTTCCGGCTTTCACAAAAACAGGAATCCATTCCGGTGTGGCTTCGATCCGTTGTAAACTGTTTCCCAGGAAGCGTTTCCCGGTAAAGAAATCGAACCAGATGCCCGGGGGCAGAAAAACCTCCCGGGTTGTTTGCCCGGGTTCGAGTATGGGAGCGACCAAAAAGGCATCCCCCCAGAAATACTCGTCGTAGCGGTTCCACATCTTTTTTGGCAGGCTCGTTTTCAAAAAAAGAGGGGCGGCAAGGGCTTTGCCAAATTCTTCCTGCTGCCAGGCCAGGGTATAGTTGTAGGGAAGCAGGCGGTAGCGAAGTTCGAAAAAGGGCTTCAGCATGTTTTGGATCGAGTCGCTGTAATAGATGGGTTCGGAAGGAACCTTTTCGCTGTGGGGCCGGAAAACAGGGTTGAACACCCCGAACTGCAGCCAGCGCAGGTAGAGTTCTTCGTTCATGGGCTCGGCACAAAAGCCGCCCAGGTCGGAATGGGCATAGGAAATGTTCGACAAGCTCATCGACAACAGGATGGGCAACTGAGCCCTGAATCCGCCCCAGGTACGGGAAACATCGCCCGACCAGGGATAGGACCGATAGCGTTGTGAACCGGCAAAACCAGCCCGGTTCAGGTGAAAGAGCCGTTTATCGGGATAAAATTTCTCGCTATAATCCGACAGCATTTTGCTCCAGTAGTGTCCGTAAAGGTTTTTTACTTCCGGGCCCCTTCCGGATTGAAAAACAAGATCGTCGTGAAATTTCTCGGGTTCGCCCAGGTCGCCCCACCATCCGGCCACTCCGTTTTCGATTTGTTTCCTGTAAAAATCCCAGAACCAGTCGCAGGCCTCCGGGTTAAACAGATCGATGAGTCCGGCGCGTCCAAACCAGAAATCTTCAACAATGTTTGTCTGCCCGGCTGTATCGAAAGCAAAGAGGCCCCGGCGGTCGGCTTCCGGAAAGTTTTTCGATGTTTCGAGAAAATAGGGTTCGGTAATTAAAACGGTTTGCACACCCTTTGCCTGAAAATCGGCGATCATTTTCTCCGCCGTAGGCCAGTTGGGCCGGTACCAGTCGAGGTCGCCCATCATCCAGCCGTCGGGGCCGCGCCCAAACCAATAAAGGTCGAGGATGATGGCATCGACCGGGTATCCTGAGGCCAGCATACTGTCGAGTTTTTCACGGGCTTCCTGTTCGGTGGTGTAGCCAAAACGGCTCATCAGGTTTCCCAGCGCCCAGCGGGGGGGCATAGCCTGGGTACCTGTTAAACGGGCAAACGATTTACGCAGGTCGTTCTGAGTGGAATGTGCCATAAAAAAATAGCTGTTGTTCCCACCCCGGGCAGCCAATTCCAACTGGTTGGAAACGGTTTTCCCCACGTCGGCATAACCAATGGCCCCGTTATCGAAAAACAGGGCATATCCCGATGATGAAACGAAGTGGGGAACGGAAAAATTCAGGTTTTCTTCGCCCCAGCCATAGCCCCAGTGGGGTTCGTTATTCAGGTTCAGCCGGTATCCCCGGCGATCCATAGGGATGGCCCTCCCTCCTCCTCCGAATATCATTTCTATGGCCTTGATCCGGAACCGGAAACCGGAATGGAGCGAATCGGAAAAGAAGCCTGTATGGGTGGCAATGTGCTGTCTTCGGTGGTTATAAAAGTTAATTTGCAGGGTTTTTTTATCGATTGCTACAATCAAGGAATCGGTTTTCACGATCCAATGATGGGTGTTTTCTTCTTTGACAGCCCGAATCTCTTTCGGAACCATACAGATAGCATCGGTGTTTTCGACCTTCCCGTCGGGCGAAAAAGCGACCCGGACGATATTCTCGGTCCAGGGAGCCAGGGTCAGGATTCCTCCGGGGCATTCGATCCGAAGTGCAACCTTAGCCTGTTCGGAGCTTGGTTCCGGCTGGGCAGCAGGGAACAGGGGAATCAGGAAAAGACCCGTAAAAAAGAGTATGGATCGTATCATGGATCAATATTTTACATCATATCAAGAGGACCTTGCCCGGTGCTTTTTCCTAAAAGAGGTCGAGCACCAGGGCTGTTTTGCCTTCGAGTTGGAACAGATTCTTCAGATCAATGGCCTTTCCCGAAAGGATGTCTTTTCCGCCCGTGCAGTTTCCCAAACCTTCCAAATATCTTCCGGGTTCGATGGTTTGTGTGTCGGGATGGTTGTTCAGCACCACCATCACCCGTTGTTCTTCATCAATCCGGAAATAGACATAAACGTTGTTTTGGGGAATGAAATGGAGCAGGCGCCCGTATTGCATCACCCGGTTTTGTTTCCGGAAATCGATCAGTTTGGAAAGGTGGGCAAAGACCTGTTTTTCCGTATCGGTTCGTTGTTCAGGGCGGAACACCGACCGGGAATGGTCGGGCCAGCCGCCGGGCATTTCCCGCCGGATATCGCCGTCGCCCTTTGCTTTATCGCCGCCCATCATGATTTCGCTACCGTAGTAAAGCTGGGGGATTCCCCGTGTTGTGAGCAGAAAGGTGAATCCAAGCAGGTATTTTTTCACATCGTGGCCCACCTGGGTGCTGAAGCGCTGGGTGTCGTGATTCTCGAGGAAGGTAACCAGGTTCCCGGGATCGGCATAAAAGTAGTCCTGTGCCAGGGTATGCCACAACTGGCCGGTACCGCGGTCCCAACCCTGTTCGTCTTCG
>DAIMEA010000365.1:0-4622 GCA_036725585.1 Prolixibacteraceae bacterium
AGAACCCCTGATCCGGATGTACGGCGAGGAGTGGTATGCGGAATTGGAGGTGGCTGCGGAATACCTAAACACACACACCTAATAATGAAGGTTTTTAAGATTTATCCGTTCGCTTTCTTCTTTTAAGGTATTTCTCCAGCCCTGATTGCCCGATCGACTTTTTTACTGAACCCGAATTCTTTCAGTAAAATAGAGCTGTCGTTTAACGAAAGATGAAGCCAACCGTAATAGCGCCCTTCGTCAGCTTCCCGGCAAAAAGCAATGAATCCTTCTGCTTTTTCATCGAGGTTCCAAACGCCTTGCCTTTTTCCAAACCTTTCCCCGGCCAGGGTAATTTCTCTAAATTCAAAAGGGAACTTGTTCCGGGATATTTCGTTACCGTATTCAATATAATATATAAAACTGCTTCCCTGGGCGCCCCAACTGAAAAGGAGATTGTTGAGCGGGATTACTTTTGAAGACCAGGCCGGGTAAACAATCCCTTCCAATGATTCGTTCCATTTCCTGAATTCAAAACACAGATCATCGTTTTTGTCCCGATCGATATCCAGTTGAAAGGGATGATCGGCATAAATCAAAATTTCAGGGACAAAAGCAGCATATATGAGCGTATCGTTTTCCTGATAGGGAATCGGATTAATGTCGATACAGGAACAAAAAGGAAAAAACGGTATAAGGATCGATAAAATATGAATAAACTTCATCATCATCAGTTTAAAGCTACCCGGTTTAATTTTTCTTCTGGATATACCTATCGTGTCCGGTTTTTCGGGCTAAGGTCGGTTTTCTACTCCCCCCAAATCGCCACCGCAATCCTCCGTAGCTCTTTAACCGCCAGGTAGGGCGAAGGCTGCTCCAGGTTTACTTGTTCGCGGGAATAATCCTGTATTTTGTAGAGCAATACCTTGTAGGCTGTTTTCCCGTGGGTGAAGCGGAGCAGGTTTTGGCGTACCAGCTCTTCCACGGCCTTGCCCAAGTGGCTTTGGCCTTCGCTTTTGTGCCCGCCAAATTCCTTTTTCCATAAATAATCGACCGACTTGGGAAAGACTTCCTCAAGCGCTTCGCCAAGCAACGCCCCGGCTTGCTCCAATTCGATCCCCGGGCAACAGTAATGGATGTGCTTCTTGTTCAGAAAATAGCTCTCGATATCGGTGCCACGGGTGACAAACAGGTGGGTGTCGATTCGCTGGAAACTTTGCCGCTGTTCTTCAATCTCGGCATCGGTGAGGTAATCGCGGTCGCGGTGGACAATGATTTTTACTCCCGGCATCTTTTGCTTTACGAAAATCGAAAAAAGGTTGGCCGAGCTGATCTTGGAACAGCCTTCGTACGAGATAACGCTTGTTTCGTTCAGGTTGAAGCCCGATGATTCGAGGATCAGCGAAAAGAGGTTGTTCGTCACGCTGTCTTCGGTAAGTACAATGCATTTTTCTCCCCTGTTCATGTTTTTCAGCTTCTCCTCCAGTTCAAATTTTCCCTGGATCGAAAGGTATTCGGGGCTCGACATGAAATCGTCGATGGTCTCGAGTTCTTTTTGGGCAATGAACGTAACCAGGGGTTCCAGGTTGCCTTTGTCGGCCTGCTCGAGGTTTTCGTAATACGGGAGCCGTTCGTCGCTGCCAATCAATACCGGCAGATAACCCTTTTTCATCAGGGCCAGGTTCAGCAACAGGCGGGCAATTCGTCCGTTCCAGTCGTTAAACGGGTGGATGGTCGTCAGTCGGTAATGCAGGTACGAAGCCAGCGTCAGGGGGTGGAGCGTATGGGCTTTTAAGGTAGTGTTGTACCAATCGACCAGTTTTTCCATTTCAGAAGCAACTTCCTGGGCTGGAGGAGTATTTTGCCGGTCGCCGCTGATGTTGACAATAAATTTCTCCTTCTGCCGGTATTGGGATTCCTGTAACAGGATTTCGGCCAGAAGAAGAATGGAGCGGGTCGATAATTGTTGTCCGGCCATATCGGAAAGCAACTCCATCACCGCTTTTTCCTTTCCGATACCCAGGTAGTTCTGCTTTAATTCTTCGTAGCCTGGGTCATTCCCGGGAAGAATATTCTCCTGCAGCGCTTTCAGCGAAGTGAGATGATGGGTGATTTTCTGTTGAAAACGCTCCCGGACCAAGGGGATCAGCGGATCGTATTTCGCCAGTTGCCGGATGGATGCCAGCTTTTCGTCGGCTTTCAGAAACTCGGGTATAACAAAGTTCAGGTTCATTTTAAAAAGTGATGTTCCCAAAGATAAATTTTATCGACGGGAATTCTTTCGTTTTTGGAATTTAATTAAGAAGCAGTTAAAGTATTTGTTTTGGAATATGTTATAATAATTCTACTTTTAAAGGCAGAAACCAAAATCTGATCACAATGAAAAAATGGATACTTTTTCTATTCGTTTCCTTCGTCTGTTTTTCGGTATCAGACGCACAACCGCTAGATGCTTCCACGTTTGGGCTAAACGGCTATTATACTATTTCGAACTGGTTACAGGTCCCCAACACGGGAACCATTGATGTATCGGGCGCGCCCAACTCTTTAATTTTCTATTCGGGGGATGCTTCTGTTCAGGATACAACGTATATAACCATTGAGGCCCCTGCCGGAATTCTGGTGACCATCAACTGGTCTTATACAACCGTTGATGTAGGAAGCCAGTGGGACTATCCGGTTTGCCTGATTAACGGAGTAATGCAGCCCTTTTCTTCTTTTGATGTAGGAGGCCCGCTTGTTCAGAACGGGATTGAAACATTTACGGTTCTTCGGGGGCAGACTTTTGGATTTGGCGCCTATACCCCGGATGGATGGGGAGGGGCCTGTACCATCAATGCTGTTTCTTTTGAATTTCAGACAGTTCCGGTTGGGATTTCTGTTGTCTTGGGAGCCTTTGGATTGATGGGTGTTTCTCTCTTCGCCAGGAGGAGGATCAAAGGAAAACGCCAATAAAAAAATCCGCTCCCAACCATCGATTGGGAACGGATCGCAAAAGGGAACAGGTAAAAAAAAATTAGTTTATGCTGATTCCTGCATGAAACCCTACCCAGAAACGGTAACTCCAGTTGGGAAAGGCTGTGTAGTTGTTCGATGGCACCTTCCAATACGGTTCGATGATGGAACCGGTATAGGAATATGTGGAGGAAGCAAATTCGTATGAATTGCCAAAATTCAGGGTAGGGCCTACATTCAGGTAAATATTTTTGAACAGGTTTTGTTTGATGCCGGCTTTAAGCTGGGTAACGCTGTTGTATCGTTCGTTATAGAAAAGAAAACGGGAAGGTTGGAGCAGGAATTCCTGGTGGTGGACCAGCTCGATATTGAGTTTTGTTTTGTTGAAGAGATCGCGGGTGTGACCAAGTCCAAAGCCGAAGGCCAAGCGTTCCCAAGGGCCGGAGAGTTTGCTTACGGAATAGATGTTGTAAAATTTTTCCATACCCATGCGGTAGTTTAACTGCACGGGAGCCCAGTCGGTCGAAGCTACTTCGAAACTGTAATACCCGTTGTTTTTAATGATGTTGATGAAACCCAGAGGTATCCCATCGAGGCTGTCGCAGATGTTGATAAATCCGGCCGCCAGCACGCCCTTTGCTTTATGGGAAATATTCATAAAACCGGCGGCCTGCACGCCTTCCACCTCATCGGCAATGTTCATGAAACCGGCTCCCTGTACACCTTTCACGTCGTCGGCAAGATTCATGAAACCAGCTCCCTGGATGCCTTTCACATCGTCGCCAATGTTCATGAATCCGGCCAGCTGGGCATAATTTTCCCCTTTCAACGTGATATTGGCAAAGCCCGATCCCTGAACCGACCGTTCGGCTGTTGTGTTGTAATTGGCAAATGCCGCACCCTGGAAGCCCGAAAAAGCGTGGTTTATGTTGATGAATCCGGCACCCTGAAATCCCGAAAAGCGGTTTCCGTTGAAATTGGCAAAACCACTGCCCTGGAAACCCGATGATTCGTATTCACTGGCATGGAAATCAAATCCATTCGTGTTGATGAAGCCCGAGAGTTGCAAGCCCTTTGAATAGAGTCGGTTCGCGTTGATGAATCCGCCTATTTCCAGGTAATTCGATGCGGCGCCCACGCCGATGAACGTGTTCAGTGAAACATCGTTGATGGTGTTGAGGAAGTAGATCCCGTTGGTGCCGATCGGGGGCGTAAAAAGCGTAAACTGGAAGGGAACCCGCCGCAGATTTGATAGGGTTTTTTGATTGTTTGTTTCGGTTTCGTCCTGAGCAAACGAGAAAGTGACAAAACTTAAAAAAAGAAGAGAAAGTAAAATTTGTGTTTTCATGGCTTAATGATTTTTTGAACTAATGACAGCCATGCGGATGTGAGGGTTGCAGAAGTGGTAAAAAAAAATCATTATTGTCCAGTTAAAACAGGAGATTGCTTCGTTACGCAAGCAATGGCAGATTCCGACCAATGTGTCATTACGAGAGGGAACCCATTTTAATGGGCACCATGCGAAAATGAAACATACCCGTGTGTCAATGGTACGATTCCGATGGCTGCTTCACAGACCTGCTCACCATTTTTTAGTATCATTCGAATACAACAGACAATATTAAGTGCCAACATATCCTTTGCCGTCAGCTTCAGCGCCAACAGGCAATGGTATGCGCCAACATATC
>DAIMEA010000366.1:0-4615 GCA_036725585.1 Prolixibacteraceae bacterium
AATACCGGAAGCTTTTCGCCAAAGGGAGCCAGGGATAACGGGGACCGCTGAACGACACCCACATAAACCACGGATGGGTTTTCAGTGAATCGTCGGAGCAGATTGCTTTACACGCTTGCTGTCCGATGAAGGCATTGATGGAGAGTCCGTCGTCCCAGGGCCAGGTTTTCACTCCGGGCGATTTTGTATCGGAAAGCTGGGACAAATAATCGTAGCGCGACCTTCCTTTTTCTGCCAGGAAAGCATGGTAATCGTCCTTTTTGAGCGTATCGGAAGCATTTTCACCCGGTCCTTCGGCTGTAATTTTCCGGTCGAATCCGGCTTTTCGTTCCCAGGGTCTGAAATTCATCTTTCCCACACCGAGTGTATAATACCCAAGATCCGAAAGTTCCGACATCAAAACCGGGGCATCGTCGGGTAACCAGTTCCCCCCCTCCTCCATCAGGTGATGGTTGTGCGGATACAAACCGCTCACGATGGTGTAGCGCGAAGGCTGGTCGAGCGGAGCATTGGCATAGTGGTTCCGGAACACCACACCTTCGTTGAGGATGCGTTCCAAAGCTGGCATGGTTAAAAAGGGCATGGTTCCGGGAAGATCTTCCCATGCCTGTCCTTCAACGGTAATAAAGAGAATATTGGGCTGTTCATACGGAAGTAATTCTTCCGTACAACCAACCCCGATCAGGCAACAAATAGCCAAGGCTCCTATGTACCGTAAAATAATCATCGATTCGTAGCGAACGCTGACGAATTAATGTGATATTCCATCGAAAGGGAATCACAAATGTTCACGATAGTGAAACAAATGTCAAGTCGTCATCTTTTCGTTGAATCATCGGAATGAGTTTCGGGAACAGGTGCCGGTTCGTTTCACGAATTAAAAAACTCACGGGGCGATTTTCCATAATGCTCCTTAAAGCGCCGGGTGAAATAAGTGGGGCTTGAAAAACCGGTTTCATATGCGGCCTCGGAAATGTTGTATGTACCATTTGAGATCAGCTTTACGGCTTCGCGCAAACGGATGGAACGAATAAATTCGGTGGTGGAACAATCGAGCAGGCTTTTCAGCTTGATGTGAATCAACGACCGGCTCATACCCATTTCTTTTACCAGGAAGGTCACATCGAGGTTTGGATCGCTGATGTTTTTCCGGATCAGCGAAGTAAGTTTTTCGATAAACACCTTGTCGGATTCACTGTGGGCGACTTCCGAAACCGGGGTAAACGCATCGTCGCGAAAACGCTGGATGAGCATTTTCCGGGTTGTGAGGATGTTGTCGATGGTTTGTGCCAGGATTTCGGGGACAAAAGGTTTTTCGACATAAAGGTCGGCGCCGGTTTTTAATCCCTTGTACATATTTTTCACGCCGCTTTTCGCGGTAAGCAGGATAACCGGTATGTGCGATGTAGCCAGGTTCGATTTAATTTGCTGCGTCAGTTCCAGCCCGTCGAGTTCGGGCATCATGATATCGCTGATGATCAGGTCGGGGAAAATTGATTTCATTTTTTCGAGCGCTTCCTTCCCGTTCACGGCTGTATAAACCTGGTATTTGTCCTGCAAAATATCTTTCATGAAATCGAGCAGTTCGGTATTGTCTTCCACCAGCAGAACCACCGGATCGTGTGTGAGCCCGGTAGCGTCGTCCAAAACCGGTATGGGTTCCGGTTCGGTTTCGGCTTCGATTTCTTCGGGCGAAGGAAGATACTGTTCGGACGAGAATTCGAGCTCATCACGCGAATAATCGGATTCGGAAACCGGCAGGACAATTTTGAACTTCGATCCTTTGTCGATCTCGCTTTCCACATCTATGGTCCCCCGGTGAACAATGACCAGGCTTTTCAGGTAGGCCAGACCGATTCCGGAGCCCTTTTCGGATAAAACTTCCTTTTCGACGCGAAAGAAACGATCGAATATTTTTTCGAGCATTTCGGGTTTGATTCCTTTCCCCGTATCGGAAACAGTGATTAGCAGGTCGTAACGGGGTTTTCGCGAACGCTTCTTTTCACGGGGCCGAACCTCGAAACTCAGTTCCACCCGGCCGCCTGAAGGGGAATATTTGAGCGCATTCGACAAGAGATTGCAAATGATTTTGTCGACCTTGTTGGCATCGAACCACACCTGCTTTTCCTCACTTTTTATTTGTACCGAAAGTTCAATATCCTTTTGATCGGCCACACTGACAAACGACTCTCTGATTTCTTCTGCAATTTGATCGAGGTCCCAACGGGCAACCTGAAGTTTTTCTTTCCCGGTTTCAATTTTCCGGAATTCCAGAAGCTGATTAATCAGGTTAAAGAGGCGTTGTGCGTTTCGTTCAATGCCCAGCAGACGTTTCTTAAAGACCGGGCTGAGTTTCTCTTCTTTCAAAATGGTATTCAGGGGCCCGAGAATCAGGGTAAGCGGGGTTTTTAACTCGTGTGATATGTTGGTGAAAAATTCCAGTTTCACCTGGTGCAATTCGTTGGCATGTTCGCGTTCCCTTCGTTCCATTTCCACAAGGGCTTTCGATTTTTCAAAGTTTTTGCCTACCCAATATATCAGGATGGAAAGAGCCCAGATCAAAATAAAATAGATAATCAGCGCATATACCGACAACCAGAAAGGAGGCTTGACGACAATTTTAAGGATCCGTTCGTTGCTTTCTTCCCGAATGTTTCCCAACGATCCTTTGACATGGAAAAAATAGGTGCCGGGACTCAGGTTGGTATAGGTGGCAAAATCGCGATTCCCCACATAGTTCCAATCCTCCTCAAAGTTCTCGAGGTAATAGGCATATTGGCAGTTGCCGTTGTTGGCATAACTCAGGGCGGTATACTCCAGGGTAAAAACATCGTGATCGTCGTTGAAACGGATTTCCCCGGTTTCGTTAATCGACTGTTTCAAGGGCGATTTTTCCTCTCCTGGGCGGACTGTTTTGTTGAAAAGCTGCAGACCGGTAAAATGAATGTCCAGTTTTTTCACAAAACCGGGATTATCGTTTTCGTTGAACGAAACCATTCCGTTGTTGCCACCGAAATAGATGGTTCCCCAATTGTCCCTGTATGAAGCCCGAAAATTGAACTGATTGAAGGGGATTCCCGAGTTACTGTCGTACAATACGTAGCGTTCTTTTTCGGGATGAAAGCGGACAAGCCCTTTATCACTGCTGGCCCAAAACCACCCGTCTTTTGCTTCCTCAAAGCTAAAAATCCAGGAAACAGGGAAACCGTTTTCGGGATTGAAGAAACGAAGCGAATCGCTTGTTTCGTCGTAACAAAACAATCCGTTGTAGCAACTGCCCACCCAAATCCGTCCCTTTGAATCGGTGGTGACAAAATTGATGCTCCATGGGCTCGTTATCCGCTCAAAACGGTGCAAAGTCTTTGTGTGAAGATCGTAATAAAACAAATTCTCAAAACACGAGAACCAGATCCGGTCATCGCTTTGACACATGCTCTCGAATTGGAAACGACTCAATTCGCTGTGAAAAAAAGTGTTGAGAGCATCCGATTTAGGGTGATACACGGCAATGCCACCGGTTGTGGCGATAAAAATGGAATCGCCCACCGGCAGGAAGGAATAAATATTGTCGGACGGCAGTTCGGGATGGGTTTTCCGGTTGATGTAGCGGTAACGTCGGGTTTGGGTGTCGAGGATATTGATGCCTCCTGTATAGGTCGCAATCCATAAGCGTGTTCCACCGACAAACATCAAATCATGCAAATTGTTATACGTCAACCCCTTGTCGTCAGACGAACTGGTAAACTTTTCGATTTCACCGGTTACCAAATCCAGTTTGTTCAATCCCATGTCTTCCAAACCAATCCACAAATTTCCACTTTCATCTTCGCGGAGGCAGCTAACCACATTCCCTCCGAGTTGCCGTTTTCCTGCCCCCGACTTCCAGGTCGTGAAAAAGCGTTCTTCGGCTTCCCAAAAATTGATTCCGCCAAAATACGTTCCCAACCATATATTCCCGTTGGCATCACAAAACGCATTGTAAATTGGGTCGGTGTTGAGCCCGGAAGGGTTTTCCAGTTCGTAGCGGTAAAAAGAAAATTTTCGTGTTGTCGGGTCCCAGATGCTGAGCCCGCCCTCTGTACCGATCCAAATCCGCCCTTCCCGGTCTTCGACAAAGGTATGCACCATGTTGTGCGTGATCCGGTAATCGGTTGGCGCATCTTTAAAATAATGCTGCGTTTCACCCGATTCGAGGTTCATCCGAAACAATCCGGTTACTTCTTCTCCGATCCATACATTTTTCCGGCTGTCGACAAACATAACGGGTACATACCGTCCGGTCAGCTCATCGGATAAGCGAAAGGTTTTAATTTTCGATTGCCGGAAGTCGATCCACAGCAACATCCAGTCATTGGTCAGGGCAATCAAATCATCCCCTCTTTTGCGAACCGACATAAAATTCACCGAAGAAGGAATGGTTCCAAAGGGAACTTTTTCCCGGATGTCGGATAAGATCCCTGTGTTTGCATCGAGAAAATACAGGGAATTATCGCGACAAATCCAAAAGCCTCCCGGCACTGGCTCAAAATCCTGAATAGCAAGAACTTCGTTGAGAATATCATAGGGACGGAATTGTTCCATTTTAAAATCAAAACAATAAAACCGACCTTCGTTG
>DAIMEA010000367.1:0-2405 GCA_036725585.1 Prolixibacteraceae bacterium
AGTTTTTTTAGCAAAGATAAAGGGTAATGACGAAGCACAACGGTTGCATTCCTTGCGTCCGGGTGGAGAAAATTTTCATTCTGGGGTGACAAACGCACTATTCTTTCAACAAACTCCAGGCAAACCACAACAGGGGGGCCTGTCCGTGAAAATCGCCGGTAACGCGGGGTCGGTCCAGGTAATATCCGACGTTATTCTGCTGACCGGTACCGACGCATACTTCGGTAATTTTTCCCTCATCGTTCAGGTATGGAACAAGGGCAAGCCATGCTTTTTGAATAGCTTTTTGATACTGTTTGCCTTCCAGGATGTGGGACTGCACCCCCAGGCTCAGGGCGTATCCGAACATGGCTGTTGACGATGTTTCTTCCCAGGCTTCTTTGTGGTCGATTAACTGGAGCCACATTCCATTTTCAGCCTGATAAGCAAGCAGGGCATCCATCATTTTTTTATAGGCATTTTTCAGCGTAGGGTAATGTTCGTTTTGTTCCGGAAGTTCCGATAAAACTTCGGCCAGCCCGGCGGCAACCCATCCGTTTCCTCTTCCCCAGAACAAGGGGGCTTCGGGGCCGTGGAAGAACAGTCCGTTTGCCTGTTGCAGTTTTTCGACGTATGCAGCCAGTTCCAGCGCCGCGCGTTCGATGTATACCGGGTTTCCGGTAACACGGTAGGCCTGGGTTTGCAGACTGCCGATCATCCAGATATCATCGATCCAGAAACGGGTTTGCCGGGTAAGTCCGTTGGGTAAGGGATTTTCCCACTGCTCGTCGGCCAGGGCAATCCCCTGTTCCCGGAATGGTTCCTCACCGGTTTGCCGGTAAAGTTCCAGGGGTAAGATTCCATATACATTGGCATCGACGTGGTTTCCGGTGATGGGCAAGGAATCGGTAAGCACCCTTCGGTAGCGCTCCGATAGTTTTTCGAGCGTCGCCCGGTCATTCAATAAACCTGCCATCCGGGCAATTCCCATGGCGGCGCAGGCTTCGGCATAATGAATCGAATAAAATTCATTGGTTTGGTAAATCCAAAAATCACCCCGGGTGAAAAAATCAGCGATCACTTTTCCGGCGATCCGTTCGGGCGCTTTTTCCGCAGGCCAGAACGCTTCGATGCCTTGTTTTTGACTGCACGAAATGAGGAACAAAAAAACGACCGATCCGAATAGTGTTGTTTTCATTTTTTTTTTGGGAATTTACACTTTTACGCTTCATTATGAAAAAGACCCGGGAACTTTTCTGACAAAAAGCGTACTTTTGACAAGAAAATAATGGTTTTCAAAACTCCTGAATATGCATTCAATCATTCCTTTATTCCTTATGACTTTTCTGGCAATCAGCAATACAGCAAGCTCACAGGTTCCAAACGTAGAACTCTGGCCGGACAAAATTCCCGGCAGGGTCGAAAACGGAACGTATCCCGACGAAGTAAGCGATTCGGGTGATAACTGGATGAAAACCCGTTTTGTTACCCGGCCCCGACTCGATTGTTACCCGGCCGATCCGGCAAACTATACAGGCACCGCCGTGATTATTTGCCCGGGAGGGGGCTATGGGGTTTTGGCCGTGGGCCACGAGGGGGAACAGCTTGCCCGCTGGTTCAATACGCTGGGTATTTCGGCCTTTGTGTTGAAGTACCGCCTGCCACACGACGCCATTATGGCCGACAAATCCATCGGGCCCCTGCAGGATGCACAGGAAGCTGTACGCTTGTTGCGGCGCCGGGCAAAGGAATGGAAAATCGATCCCCGCAAGATCGGGATCATGGGCTTTTCTGCAGGCGGGCATCTGGCATCCACCGCTTCAACCCATTATCATGAAAAGGTATATGAACCGGCTGATTCAACCAGCGCACGCCCCGATTTTTCCCTTTTAATCTACCCGGTAATATCCATGAACGCAGCAATTACCCACATGGGATCCCGCGAAAACCTCCTGGGAAAGAATCCGTCCGAAGAGCAGGTGAAGCGCTTCTCGAACGAGTTGCAAGTGAACGGGCAAACACCCCCTGCATTTCTCGTTCATTCCATCGACGACGGGGCTGTGCCGGTGCAGAACAGCATCGCTTATGCCTTGGCCCTCGACGAAGCCGGTGTTCCCTGCGAATTACACATATACCAGCAGGGAGGGCATGGATACGGAATGGGCCGGTCGAACCACACCGAATCTTCCTGGCCCGAAGCCTGCCGAAAATGGCTGAACGCAAATGGCTTCGGGACTTCAACTTTCTAAGTTGAAGCAAGGGGACTTCAACTTTCCAAGTTGAAGCAAGGGACTTCAACTTTCCAAGTTGAAGCAAGGGACTTCAACTTTCCAAGTTGAAGAAAGCGCCTTCAACTTTCCAAGTTGAAGCAAAGGGACTTCAACTTTCCAAGTTGAAGCAAGGGACTTCAACTTTCCAAGTTGAAG
>DAIMEA010000367.1:2505-4605 GCA_036725585.1 Prolixibacteraceae bacterium
AGCGCCTTCAACTTTCCAAGTTGAAGCAAAGGGACTTCAACTTTCCAAGTTGAAGAAAACTCCTCCAACTTTCCAAGTTGAAGAAAACTCCTCCAACTTTCCAAGTTGAAGAAAACGACAAGTTAGAAACTTGTCGTCCCGGCTTTTTCCAAAAGGATAATCCGAAAATAGCCCTTGAGATCTGCTTTGTCGTCGGATACGACCCGTAAACGGGTGTGGGAAAGAATCTGTTCAAAATTGAGGGTCAGACTGCTGAATAGTACGGTGGTGAACAGGTTGAAAAACTTGCGGACCAATGAAGCCTTCTTTCCATTGGGGATAAACTTATCGAATACCACGATCCGGCCTCCGGGTTTCAGGAGGCGTTCGGCTTCCTGCAGGGCTTTTACCGGGTTGGGGATGACGGTGAGGATCAGGTGAAGGATGATTTTATCGAAGGTGTTGTTGTTGTAAGGATGTTTGTGCCCGTCCATGACCAGGGCCTCGAGCTGGTGGTTGAGCGTTTTGTTTCTTTTTTCGATACGGCGAACCATTGCCGGGGTAATGTCGGTAGCGGTGATCCGGCATCCCATGGGGAGGTGGTCGAGGTCGTTCCCAGTACCGGCTCCTACAATCAGCACTTTTTCGCCGGCTTGAACATCGAGCTTTTCAATGGAACGGGCGCGTGAGCCTTCGAGTACCTTTGCCGACCAACTGTATGCAGGGGCATAAAGGGTGTAGCGGATAACGTTTAAACGGTTGCTGTTGTACGGCATGGTTTTGGACAATTATCTTCCTGTGAATCTTTTCCCTTTTTTAGGCTCAATGGGTTGGAATGAGGGATCTTCTCCGGGCGGAAATCGTCGAAGTCGGGAGGATTTGAAATCATTTTTTCAAACCGGATCAGGAAAAAGGTCGGGAAAACCTTGTTTCCCTTTTTATACTGCAAATACGAAAGCGGGTAACCGGGATTAAAATCAGGGAAGGCGATGCTATGTAATTTGTAGCCACTGGCTTCCTTTTGAATTTGTTCTTTTCCTTCTTCGTTCGTAAAAATCCATCCCTTTCCCGGCGACAGCGCTTCGGTCAGCATTTCCGGATTATCGATATACCCCACGGGCCGGTGTGCATAAAACATGAGTTCGTAATGGAGCGAAAAATGCTTTTCGCGCACAACTTTTTTCAGGACGGGTGAGCCGGTGCTGTCGGTACGGGCGGCAATTTCTTCACGGTAACGCTTGTCGTCGGGATTAAAATACCAAAGAGGCTCGTCAATAGGGGCATCATGGTTAATGGTTCGGGCGGCCGCAGGGCCTGCCTGGAGGGAATACAGGGTTTTGGCCACACTCTGGTTCAGGGAAAGCCCAAGGGCGATTCCGGTAAGCAACAAAGGGAACACCGAAATGTTGCTTTTATCGCGGTGGAAAAGCATAAAACCAGCGAAAAATCCGGCCAAAGGGATAAAAAGAATCCAGAAAAGGATTCCGGAAGAGGGGAAGAGAAACAGATTGCCCGCCAGCAAAAGGATCCACAGCAGGATCAGGAATGCATGGTGAAGGGGTAGAAAAAATCCCTTCCGTTTGCTTTCAGTGATGGAAACCCAGGCTCGTGCGGAAACCAGCGCCGCAAAAGGAAACAGGGGCACCAGGTAATTCGGCAGTTTGTTGCGGGCCATGCTCAGAATTGCGATTACCGCCCAAAAACCCCAAAAAATAAAGCGTTCGCCGGAAGCCATTTTCCCCTGAATCATTTTTTTTATCTGGAAAACGGTGCCCCGGATAAAAAGCAGGGTGATGGGCAGGAAAAGATAGAGCATTGTATGGAGGTAGAAACTGGGATCGGAAATGGTTCCCGGATAATGCCCTTTCATGCGGCCAAAATTATTGTCCCAAACGAAAAAGCGGATTTCTTCCCAGCCGTTCAGCCGGTATAAAGGGATCAGCGCCGGCAGGGAAACCCCGATGACAAGGGCCGCCAGCAGAGCGGCATCGCCCGGTTTCCTTTTGCTTTTTTCGGCAGGAGCGCTTAGGAAGGCCAATACGGCAAAGGCCGGAGGGAGCAAGCCAAAAACACCCTTGGTCAGGACACAGAGTCCCAGGGCAATTCCCCCGGCAAACAGGA
>DAIMEA010000368.1:0-4603 GCA_036725585.1 Prolixibacteraceae bacterium
CCACGAAGGCAGGATTCTGTAACGATGGATTACGTATCCGCTACGATCTGATCGGGATGAAGCACGGGGTGAAGTACACGACTCCACGACTCCACGACTCCACGACTCCACGATTTCTTCGGTCTTCCGTCTTCGGTCCAAAATGAATCAAGGAATTAAATCCCAGGTTTCACCGGTTGAAGGAACAATATACCGCAAAATCCCATTCTTTTTGTTGAAATAAACCCGCTGAATGTCGGCTGAAGCGAGATCCATATCCCGGATTTCAATCACATCGTTGTACGATGTTGACCCGATCGTTAAAGAAGCATGATGGGTCAGATGTTCCATCTGATCGATGTAGGGGAGTTCGTTGATGAAATCGAATTCAAATTGAAAGCCCCGGACGTTGTAATGGAAATACTGCATTTCGGATACATCTGATTGCTCCATCTTCAGGAAACAATAGGAAGTTGCTATTTTGGAATCGGTGGCAAAAGCCTCCGCCGAATTCAGACAGGGACATACATTGTACAGGTCCTGGCATTCGAAAGCGTAAGGCTCGGAAAACCGGATTTCTGTAATGAAAATCTGAAATTGCTCCTTTTGATCATTTTCAAACGTGAGGGTGTCGGGAGCCGGGTAGGCAAATTCGGAAAGATCGGCTGAGTCAAAACCCGGGCATGTTTTTTCCTTTTTGCAGGCGGTGAACGCCAGGAGGATCGAAAAAGAGAATACGAAAAGGGGAAAGGCTTTCATGGTATATCTTTTTTGTGGTTTCTATCTGAAGAAAGCTAATTTTCGGATAAAGGTACATCGAGATCGGGGTACCATTTTTTCCAGATTGTGGCAAACGTTCCGTTGCTTCGGATTTTTTCGAAGGCTTGCTGCCACTCCTGAATGTAGCTGCTTTTTGTTTCCAGGTTGAATGCAAGGTAGGTGTCGCCCGAGGAAAGGGTATATTCTTTTCGCACATCAGCCGCTTGGTATCCCGTTTCCCTTGCAAGAGTGGTTATGGCAATGTCGTTCAGAACGGCTGCATTTACCGCTCCGGTCATGAGCATTTCAAACACGTCGCGGGGTGTGTTGCCTGCCACGAGATTCGAAAATCCCAGGGCGATCAGTTCTTCTTCCGAAGCCCATCCCCTGGGGACGCCAATCTTGTCCAGACTTTTAAACTCCTCCAGGTCATGAAAGATGCGGGTTGTGGTTGCATTAACAAAGAAACAGTAGTTTTTTCGGCAAACGGGACCGATCCAGTGGAAAAGCGCTTCCCGTTGTTCTGAACGCAGTGTACTAAATGCCATTGTGTTGGGGATGAGAAGTATTTGTTCGTAGGCATCACTCCAGGCGGTAATCGTGATGGGCTCTTCCCGGGGCATTTCCTTCATCATTTCTTGTACTATTTCAACAGAACTGCCTGTTATTTCGCCCCGGGAATTTCGAAAACTCTGGGGTTGGTTTTCTTCTGTATAAATGGTGAGCAATCCGGGTGCTTTCGTTCCGGGCAAATAGCGATCATATATTTGTTGAACAATACCATCTGTTTTGAGCCGGTCGAGTTCTTCCTGCCATGCATCGATCACCGAGGGAGTAACACGGGGTGAAAAGGCAAGAAAGCCCTGAACCGACGAATGGTTGTAAAGATCACAAAGCAATTCTGCATCTTTCCCGATGGAGGTGGCTATCGCCCGGATGGAATGATTAAGGTCGAATAGGGCTGGTAGGGTTCCATCGTATAAGGCTATGATAGCCTCATTAATAGTTTCATATTCAATAAGATTGTCAAAACCGGCTTGTTCGAGTATTTCGGCGGTGGAGTATCCGTTAACAACACCTACAGCGTTGAGCTGTTTTGCTGCTTCAAAAGTTTCAATTGATACGGAATGGTTTTTCATACCCACAAAACCGGTGGTGGCAATCATGACCGGCCCAACCCACTGAAATTCTTCTTTTCGTTCGGCGGTCATAACCGTTGTGAAAATCATCCCGTTTGACGAGGATTTTACGGTTTCAAGCGATGCCTCCCAGTTGTTGCTCACTTCAATTTCAGGAAGGCTTTGCCCCATCCGGAACATGATAGAATCGACCAGATCGACCGTTATCCCTGTCAGTTGGCCGTCTTCCATGTAGTTAAAGGGACGAAAGTCTTCGCATACAATGTGAAGAAGCAACGGGTCGTTTTCGTCTTTTTTACACGATTGAATCATGACAGGAAATAAAAGCAAGGCAAAAAGCAGGTTCCGGATATTCATAGACTTGATTCTTATGTAAGGTTTAAATTTAGGAAAAGTTTTTTGTATACGGATTAAGCAAAAAAAAGACTGTTCCAAAATCCCTTTCTGCGATTTTGAAACAGTCTGATTTTTAGTATAAAAGTGTGTCCTTTTCTACACCTTTTCCCGTTTTTTGCTCATCTTCCTGTTCAACCTCAATTTTTCTCCAGTTCGAATTTGTAACAGGAAGGATCGCTAACCTGCGAACCGCGGATGAATTCTCCATGTCCATGGACTATCTGGCGGGCAATTTTGTTGAAGGCCTTGGCCGATTTCATGAATTGCTGATCGCGGTTGGCATCGATCAGGAGCAGGTAGCTCATAATGATGCTTCCGGCCATTTCGACCAACCTGCGGGCATGGAAGTCGATGTATTCGTTGTCCTTGGCAGAAACGACTTTTTCAACGGCTTCGGCATATTCTTCGGTGAGTCCGATCAGGATTCTGCGGTAGGGTTCGAGTTCAGGCTTCTGGTTTTGTTTTTCGTACTCCCGGATTTGGGCCAGATAGCCCCCGGTGGTTACACCCCGAATGGCGGCCACTACCTGCAGCTGGGTTGTTCCTTCGTATATGGAAGTGATCCGTGCATCGCGGTAGATACGTTCAACCGGGTAGTCCTTCATAAAGCCCGATCCTCCGTGAACCTGAATGGCATCGTAGGCATTCTGGTTGCAGTATTCCGAGGCAATACCTTTTACCAGCGGTGTGTAAATGTCGGCCAGTTTCTGAAAGCTTTTCATTTCTTCCCGTTCCTCTTTTTCGAGCGATCGTTCGTTCGAAAGGTGGTAATAGGATTTATACACATCGACAAAGCGACCGGTTTCATAAAGCAGGGAGCGCGAAGCATCGAGTTTGGCCTTCATCACCGTGATCATTTCGTATACGGCGGGGAACTGGATGATGGGTTTTCCGAATTGTTCCCGTTCTTTGGCATACGCCAGCGCTTCGCGGTAGGCTGCCTCGGATATTCCCACGCTTTGTGCAGCGATTCCGAGACGGGCTCCGTTCATGAGGGCCATTACGTATTTGATGAGACCCATGCGGCGATCGCCAACTAATTCGGCCGGAGCATCGCGGAAAACAAGTTCGCATGTTGGAGAACCAATGATACCCAGTTTGTGTTCAATCCGGCGGACGGTAACACCGCCGTTGTTTTTATCAAAAATGTACATCGAGAGTCCACGCCCGTCGTGGGTTCCTTCTTCGGAACGGGCCAGCACCAGCGAAATGTCGCCATCGCCATTGGTGATGAAGCGTTTAACGCCGTTCAGTAACCATACTCCTTTTTCTTCGTTCCAGGTGGCTTTCAGCTCAACGGCCTGTAAATCGGAGCCGGCATCGGGTTCGGTAAGGTCCATGGCCATGGTTTCGCCCTCGCAAACCCGGGGCAGAAAGCGTTTTTTCTGGTCTTCGTTCGCATACTCGTGGATGGTTTCGGCACAATCCTGCAAACCCCAGATGTTCACGAATCCCGCATCGGCGCGCGATACCATGTCGGCAGCCATGATGTAGGGCACGATCGAGAAGTTCAGCCCCCCGTATTCGCGGGGCAGGGTAATGCCCATTAGTCCGGCTTTGATCAGGGCGTCGAGGTTTTCCTGGGTGCCCCGGGCATACTGAACATGACCATCAATTACTTTGGGTCCCTCGGTGTCGATGCTTTCGGCATTGGGGGCGACAATATCGCCACAAATTTCACCGATGGTTTCCAGTACTTTATCATAGCTGTCGATGGCATCTTCAAAATCGAGCGGTGCATAATCGAAGCGTTCTTTTTCGGTGAAATTTCGTTCTTTCAGGGCAACGATCTTTTCCATCAGCGGGTGCTGGAGATGGAATTTCAGGGTTGGATTGTCGGTATAGAAATTGGCCATTTTATTTCGTATTCAGTTTATAATATTTAATCATTTTCGGAACTACATCCATGACATCGCCCTTGATGACATAGTCGGCAATGGCATTGATGGGTGCATTCGGGTCGTTGTTGATGGCAATAATCTGTGCAGAGTCTTCCATGCCTGCCCTGTGTTGTATTTGCCCCGAAATGCCGCAGGCAATGTACAGTTTGGGACGGACGGTAACCCCGGTTTGTCCTACCTGCCGTTCGTGGTCGGCATAGCCGGCATCGACTGCAGCGCGCGAGGCGCCCACTTCTCCGCCCAGTACGTCGGCCAGTTCGTATAGGATGTTGAAGTTTTCCCTGCTGCCCATGCCATATCCGCCGGACACAATGACCGGGGCGGCACTCAGGTTAACTTTCCTTTTTTCGATATGCCGTTCAATAATCTCCAGAACAAAATCTTCGGGTGCTACCATGGCAGCTACATCCAGATTTTTGACGATTCCGG
>DAIMEA010000369.1:0-2976 GCA_036725585.1 Prolixibacteraceae bacterium
TGTTAAATCGTAGTTGTTCACTACCAAAATGGGATCCCTGAATTCAATTCTTTTTGCACCGGAAAAAACAAAGGAATTAATACTCCGGTCGTAGGAAATGGCTACATCCCGGCTTTTAAATTCCTCTAATTCGACAAACAACTGGCTTCTGGAAATTCCTAATTTTTGGGCAAACTCATTCGCATTTCCCGTAATTTCATGTTTGATCAGTTTGGTCATCTTCTCGATGACATACAGTTTTTCATTTAGTTTCATGGTGGGGTTTTAACGTTTATACTAAATGGTGTTACTCTGCTATGAATACTATTTCATAGCGATTGCATATTAATAAAAAATCTTTTAAAATGACAGCCAATTTTGACGGGTGAAAGGAAAAAATTGATGAATAGATGATAGATGTTTATAAACAATCAGGTTTTGAAAATCAGAGTTATCCGTGATTCATAAATAATGAGTGAGGGGTGAGCGAAAATGACGGATTAAAGGCAAATTTTAACAGGGTAAAAACAATTCTTTTCTGATGGCGCTCAATAGGAATTAATTGGACAGTCTTTGGTTGTATTTTCGCGCTCGCTGGTTTATTTTTTCAACAAACTCTGTTTTTCCGAGGGTGTAGGCATCGCGGTCGAAACGATGGCGCGAAGCCAGTTTTTGTTTTATTTTTTCGTATTGACGGGCAAGGGCAGGGTGGGCGGTCAGGTAATCGCGAAAAGGAATTTCATCCCAGTTGCCCGGGTAACGAACGTGTACGTGAAAGGCCTGCCCGCGAAAGCCTTCCGGGGTGTATCCTTTTACAAACATCATGTGGGGCGGGGGATTTTCCGGTTTGGGGATGTACTGATAATCCAGATCCCGGAAAATGGCCATGATTTTTTCCAACGATACTTCCTGCGCCACCTGCAGCAAAATGTCGATGGTGGGTTTCGACAGAATACCGGGGATGGCCGTGCTGCCGATGTGATCGATTTGCGCGATTTCGCCCGGAAGGAAACGAGCCAGGATCCGCTCTTTTTCGCCTGCATACCGTTCGGCATATTCCGGGTTCCAGGGTTCAAGACGAATGGGGAAGAGCCGGCCCAGTTCCTGGGGCGTCATCTCATGCAAGGATTTTCCTTTGGTCATCTGCCTCTATTTGTATTTTCCGGAGCACACCACAAAACAATCGCCCTTGTTTCCTTTAGCCCGTTTGTAATAGGTGGTTTTCCGGTAGAGTCCGCCCTGGTCGGGCTTGGTGTAGATGTAATCGACCCATCCCGAGCCGTTTTTCAGGGCGCCCGCTACAATTTCGTCCCGGAACAACTTGCCCGTTACGTCGCCTTTCCCCCGGAGCGAGACCCCCACCAGACTGGGGTTGGTGGCATGGGCGACCATGGTGACCGTAGTGTCGTAAACAAAAACGTAGAGCGACGGATTATCGGCATCGAGGTAAGGCGCCTCTGCCTTGTTGATCCGTTGCAGGGTCGCATCCTGGTCGGCGTTCAGGTCGGCCGAGGTCCGGTTCACCAGCCCGGTCACCATTTCGTCGGTAATGGGGTCTTCGGTTTGCAAAACCAGGTGGTAGCGATTGAGCACTTTTTCGTACACACTGCTGCCATCGGCGCTTTTTTCGTTTTTGAGCCGGTCGATGCTGGTCTGGAAGGCTTCCACAACCTGCGGATCTGTATCCCGGTTAAAGGCATAATAGATTTCCGAACTTTTCAGGGTGAAAACCGGGGTGAATCGCGAAGGATCGTAGCCCATTAACTGGGCGACGATTTGTCCCGAGGCTTCCGAAAAGGCAATAACATCCACTTCGCCACCGTCCAGTTTCCGGTAGAGCTCTTCGGCGTTGTGAACGAAGGTTAATTCCTCGTTGGTGATGCCCAGGTTGTGCAGCAGGGAAATGTTGCTGTAGTCGCTGATGACCCCGATGGTGTATTGTTTCAGATCGGCTCCTGTTTGGATGGACAGCGAAGATCCGCCCAGGGCAATGATGCTTTCGTTGATCCGGGTAATGGGACCCGCCCAGCGGAAAAGATCTTCCCGCTCCGGGATCCGGGAAGTGGAAAAAAGCAGGGTATTCGCTTCATTTAATGTCTTTTGATATCCTTCCGACCATTCCATCAGAACGATGGATTCGCTGCTCCGGTTCACGCCCAGATCCTTCCAGATTTCAACCAGCAGGTCGACGGCAATGCCGTGGTACTGGCCTCCTTCCTTGTAATTGAAGGGCGGAAAATCTTCGGTAATGCAGGTGAGCGATTCAAGGGTCCGGAGCGTTTCGGGTAAAAGTTCCTTGTCGGCTTTGCAGGAAGCGAGCACGACGGAGATCATTATCAACACCAATAGACAAAAATTCTTCATTTTTTTCGTTTAAACGAAATTCCTGTTTTCAGATGGATCAGTTTCCGGATCCAGTCGAAATAAAGGGCGAGGTAAAGCACCAGGTTCATAAGCCAGATAACCATCAGGTTAAACCAGAGGGTGGGGACAACCCAACCCTGAATATTTTTTTGGGATGCCAGAAAATGGGCGCGCCCGTTCCGGTAATCGGGGGCTTTGTAGGCCGGTGCAATTTTTTGCATGATCCCGTTGGGCGTTTCCCGGAAATAGTCCTTCAGGTCGGAATTGAGCACCAGAACCTCGAGCGCTTTGTTGTGGTGTTTCATTTTCAGGTTGTACAGATAATCCGGTTCGTTTTCGCGCGAAATACGGTCGGTCATCCGGTCGCGGTTTTTGCGGGTTTCCTGGTAAATGCCGTTGTGGTATTTTTTCAGTTGTTCCAGATGGGCTTTTGCTGAATCGGCAAGGGCCAGGGTGAACGTTTCCGGAAGCAGTTTGGAAACCAGGGCAAAGGGTGGCAGGGCTTGTTCCCGGTCCAGCTTCTGGATTTCGTTCCGGATCCGGTTTAATTTTCCGGCTGCTTCTTCCGTATTTACTCCGTTCCGGATCCAGCCCGAAACCAGGTCGATTTGTCCTGTAAGTTCCGTAATGAGC
>DAIMEA010000369.1:3076-4587 GCA_036725585.1 Prolixibacteraceae bacterium
GTTCCGGATCCAGCCCGAAACCAGGTCGATTTGTCCTGTAAGTTCCGTAATGAGCAGGTCGGAGCGGAAGCGGGCATTGGCCATATCCTTTTCCATATCAAAATAATGGACCATGTAGCGGTTGCTTTTGAACTGCTCCACAGCCAGCGCTTCAAAGGCCCAACGCGAAACCATTACATCGCCCACAAAGGGAACGGCATCCTTATCGGCCGTTTTGCTTTGCAGATCGTCGAACTTGACAATCACCCCGCAAAGCAGGATCTGGGGAATGAGCAATAAGGGAATAAGAATATAAATGGTTACGACCGAGTCGAATGCCGAGGAGATGTTTAAGCCCAGCAGGTTGGAGAAAGCGGCTGTCGAGAAAAGAACCAGCCAGTACACCCAGTTCATGTGGTGGATGCCCAGGATCCAATTGCCCACCAGCACAAAGGTGAAGGCCTGGAATGCCGACAGCAAAACCAGGAAGCGGATTTTTGCGCTCAGGTAGCTGAAACGGCTCAGGTTGAGGAACGATTCCCGCTGAAGAATTTTCCGGTCCTTGATGATCTCCTCGGCGCTCACGCTCATGCCCATGAACAGGATCACCACAATCGACATAAAAAGGTAGGAAATCAGGCTTTTGTTCTCGAAAAAGATGTAGTGTTCCCCTTCGGCAAAGCGGGTGAAATAGGCAACAATGGCTGCCAGAACCGGCGCTTCGAAAAGATTGATCAGCAGGTATTGCTTGTCGGACAGCTTGGTGCGAAGGTTTCTTTGGAAAAAGATCAGAAATTGTTTCAGTAAGCCCGGTTTCCGGAAATCGGATTGGGGCAGGGGCGCTTTGCTTTCAGAAGGTATTCCGGGTTTTTGCCTGGGATTCTTTCGAAAAAGCTGGTACCAGTATTCGGGCGAAAAGCGTCGTTCGGAAGTGAAATTTCCGGAGCTGTCGATCATTTTTGTTTCCACAATCTCGAGCACCTGTTCCGGGTTAACATTGCCGCATATGGCACATTCGCATACATCGGCGTTCACATGGTTGACCTCTTTCTTGAAGTACAGGATGGCGTCGAGTGGATTGCCGGCATAAATGGGACGTCCGCCCTTGTCCATAATCCAGAGCTTGTCGAACAACTTGAAAATGGCTGAAGAAGGTTGATGAATGTTGACAAAAACCAGCTTCCCCTTTCGGGTTTGTTGTTTGAGCAGGTGCATCACTTTTTCGGAGTCGGTGGACGAAAGCCCCGAGGTAGGCTCGTCGACAAAGAGGATGGCCGGTTCCCGGATCAGTTCCAGCGCCACGTTCAGGCGTTTTCGCTGCCCGCCGCTGATCACTTTTTTAAGCGGGCTTCCCACCTTCAGGTCGCGGAAGGAAAATAGTTCCAGTTCGTTCAGAATACGGCTTACCTTTTCTTCGATTTCGGCTTTCGACAATTCGTCGAAACAGAGACGGGCCGCGTAATAAAGGTTTTCCCAAACGGTCAGGTCCTCGAAAAGCAAATCGTCCTGCGGAACATACCCAATCAGCCCTT
>DAIMEA010000370.1:0-1777 GCA_036725585.1 Prolixibacteraceae bacterium
TGCAGGTTGTCGAAACCTGCTTTTGCCGCTGCGGGCAAGCAGGTTTCGCCAGGCGGGTAATCAGGGGCAGATCGGCCTGTTTTTCCTCATCGATCCGCATAAAATCGAGAGCAGGGACCAAAGCAGCCCGGATCCCGTTTTCCTGAAGCAGATAGGTAACCAGGGCCGTGGAAATCAGCTCACCTTGGGCCAGGTTAATTTGTTCCTTAACGGTGGTGAATTCACCCCCAACCTGCGCGTACAATTCAGCAAAACGTTCTTCCACAACGGTCTGACCCTTTTCTTTGTATTCCGTGCTCCGGTAAAGTTCCTGGACCACAGCATCGTATTTTATTTTCAGAGCAGCGATCTGTTCCCGGGCTTCTTCCTTATTTCCAGCATATAAGCGGTTGCTGATTTCGACCAGGGCATTGGTTGTACCCGACATGGCCGACAAAACCACTACTTTCGGTTCGCCATCGGTGATGATGTCCATTACCGAGCGCATATTGTCCGGGGAACCGACCGAAGTCCCGCCAAATTTGAAAACTTTCATCTGATCCTTTTTTTTAACTTGCCGCAAAGATGAAAAAAAATTCATCCCTTAAAGAAGCAGTCACAAAAAATGACCGAAAAATTTAAAATTGAAAGCAAAAATCCGAGAAATACGTAAAAAAAGAAAACGTTTGGGTCAAAGAATGACCAAAGAGTTTCGAATTTACAGAACAGGTATTCCCGGGAATCCCTGTTTTTTTACCACAATTTTTCGGGATACGAGCCCCGGGAAACCAATTCACGGATCTTTTCCTTCACTACGGGCTTGTCCTCCTGATAGGTTACCCCAAACCACGAAGCCGGACTGGTCAGAACGCGTACATCGGTTTTTCGGGTACGGATAAGCTCGCCCACAAACAGGGGAATAAAGAATTCGGATTTCCGTTCTTGCCCTTTTTCGGTTAGGAAGGCCCGCAAGCCGGTTTCGAGGTGTTGAAACAGGCCAGGATGAAAACCCCAGAAATTCATTGATACAGTTTCGTCTCCCTGCAGACTGTTTCTCCGGCCTTCGCTATCGAGATAAAAAATGCCGGCATTGTCGACTCCAATCTGGGTAAGTTCATCTATATCGACCAGGTTTTGTTGGGCGTCGGTGATGCACCATCCCCGCGAAACGGTTCCGTTATCCGAAAGGGTTTTATCGAGCCGGTAGCCCACCATGGCATATGTGCTTTCGCTTACATTTCCGGTTAGAAACGAAACCATGGTTTCATAGGCTTCGGCCCCGTAAAAATCGTCGGCATTGATGGCAGCAAAGGGGGTTTTCACCACCATGCGCGCCGAGCGGATGGCGTGTGCCGTACCCCAGGGTTTTTCCCTCCCGGGAGGAACCGAAAAACCATCGGGCAGATCGGTCAGTTCCTGAAAAACATACGCCACATCGATTTTCCCCTTTAGTTTATGCTCGAAGCGCTCCTTAAATGCCTTCTCAAAATCGCGACGAATAATGAACACTACATTCCCAAAACCAGCCCGAATGGCATCGTAAAGAGAATAATCAATGATGGCTTCCCCGTTGGGGCCCACTTCATCCAGTTGTTTTAACCCTCCGTAACGGCTGCCCATACCGGCAGCAAGAATCACAAGTGTTGGTTTCATATAATTATTGTAATCAGTTTTTGTCATTGGGAAAAAGTCATTGGAAATTCCTATTCCAAACGTCAACTGACCTTATCTCTTTTCTATTGACTATTGACTATTGACAATTTCCTTTTTCCATAAAGTAAGTAAGTGGTTGCCTTCG
>DAIMEA010000370.1:1877-4573 GCA_036725585.1 Prolixibacteraceae bacterium
GTCTTCGGTCTTCGGTCTTCGGTCTTCGGTCTTCGGTCTTCGGTCTTCGGTCTTCGGTCTTCTACTCAAACATTCCTTCGTCGCGAATGATCATCAGGATGGATGAATGGGGCAGGATGACGTATTTTTCGTTGTTGAATTCGATTTCGTAGCCTGTTTTCTGGAGGTACACAGCCAGGTCGCCTTCCCGGGCCTGCAGGGGTACGTATTTTACTTCCTCCTTGTTCGCCTTCCAGAAATCCTCCTGTTCCACCAGTGCCGGGATCGGATAACCCGGCCCTGCCTTGACTACGTAACCGCTTTGGATTTTTTCATTTTCCTGAACGGTTGGCGGCAGGTACAATCCGCTTTTGGTCTTGCTCTGCGGATTTTTGGGCTTAATCAGGACACGGTCACCCACAAGGATGAATTTTCGAAGGTCTTTTTCGTCGATCGAAATAGCCATACTCTCATTTTTGTCTGCAAAAATACAAAGCCCTTTCAGAAATAAAAACCCGATTCCCGTTCAATTTTGTCGAGGTACAAATTCCGGATTCGTTCCAGGTTGTCGAGATCCTGGTGGGAGGAATAAATCCGGACAAAGTCGACCAGTTTTTCTTCGCGAAGGAACATCCCCGGTGCGGCGTCGAAACGGGGCCCCAGCCAGTTGTTCCGGACTTTTTGGGTAATTTCGGCAAATTCGTCAAAACCCAGTGCCCGGGGAAGAACCAGGTAGGAATGGTTTTCCTCTCGCGCATCCAACAGAATCTCGTTGCTAAGGCGTTTCATGCAAAACATCTTTTTCAGAAGGATACGGGCCAAAACATGGTTCCAGTGTCCGCTGTGGTGCAGAAGCCGGATCCCTTCGCTTTGAAACGCTTTTTGGACATCCAGCACCTGGTCGAAGTTCAGGTGCCGTAAACGCAAGGCGTCGAAATGCCGGTCGTTGAAAGAAATATGTGCTTTCACAGCATCGACAGGAAACGACAAACTCGCCCGAACGGCATTTAATGCGCGGTAAATCGCGAATATTGTGTACCGCTTTTCCAGGGCCAGATACAGGTATACCGGCCCCCGGGTATCGGGGTCGTCGTGGTAATAGCCGCAAAAAGGAGCGGGCGATTCAAACACCAGGGTCCCATGCAGGACACTGTATTGTACAGTCGATAATTCTTCCAGTTTTTCGAGCTGACCGTACATTTCGCAAGATTGGTAGCTTTCCATATTGCTGCGTATTTTGTGATCGGTTTCAATTCTACCGACAAGTTAAGGCAAAGTTTTAAAAATTGAATCGCTTCAATTGATAAAACTTTTTATATTTGCAGCCTGATTGACCCGGAATGGAGAGTTGCCGGAGTGGTCGATCGGGGCAGACTCGAAATCTGTTGTACCCTTCGGGGTACCGGGGGTTCGAATCCCTCACTCTCCGCCAAAACCAAAGCCTTGCAATGTATTGCAGGGCTTTTTTGTTTTCCCGGAGCGCAAACGCGTTTGAAAGCAAAGGGAAAAGAAAAAAGACCAGCCCCAAAGGGGAGGCTTTGGTTTTGATCGCTTTCAAAAAGGAGAAACCCGGGGATCGGCACAGCCAATCCCTCACTCTCCGCCAAAACCAAAGCCTTGCAATGTATTGCGGGGCTTTTTTGTTTTCCCGGAGCGCAAACGCGTTTGAAAGCAAAGGGAAAAGAAAAAAGACCAGCCCCAAAGGGGAGGCTTTGGTTTTGATCGCTTTCAAAAAGGAGAAAACCCGGGGATCGGCACAGCCAATCCCTCACGCTCCGCCAAAACCAAAGCCTTGCAATGTATTGCGGGGCTTTTTTGTTTGTTTTCCGACGATCGGCTCCGTCCTGGAACTAAAACAATCGATCCCGAACATTTTCGAAACGCGGGAGCGGTTGCGAAATGAACTGAATTTTTCGAAAAACATACCGTTTTACAGCCTCCGCGATAGCGGGATCATGAAACTTCTCGAAAAAGGCAAAAATCCGGAATAGATTCGCGCACAGGCCGACCATTACAGCCTCGAAATGAGAACAAAATACACGAAACATTACAGGCCGCAGGGAATTGAAGAAATACAAAACATACATGTTTAAGGTTTTATGCCCAATTGCTTGCAAATTAAAGCACAAATTACATTGTCAAGTTCAGAATGTCGCGGTATTGTTGCCTGGTGATCATTTGACGGGTTGAAATAGATCGAATGCCTGGCGCCCTCCCGTAATAGCCTACAACCGTTTTTTCTTATGTGTTTTATGAATGATTCTCTTTTCAATTTATACTATGGATAGTTTTCTTCGGATTGTTTTTTTTCCTTCAAAATGTCGGGCTGTTTTAGCCCTTCGATCTTCAATGATTAAATTAAAGGCATCAATCAGGTTTTCTTTTAATTCTTCAATTGTTTTGCCTTGTGAAATTACCTCGGGCATTTCCTCAATTTGACCAACATAATAACCGTTTTCGCCTTTTTGAATGCGTGCATTAAAACTCAATTTCTTCATAAAAACCAACTTTTGTTCAAATTTAGTTTTTTTCTTTCTTCATCCCATCGCATTGCATCCGGTAAAATTTCTCCTGCGCCTCGAATGCTTTTCATTTCGTGTTCTTTTTTTTGATTTTCATCAGAATAAAACATTTAACATATTGAATATCTTTTGGATCGAAAGGTAGCTCTTTTAACAAAATTTCGTCCAAATGGAACTCATCCCGACAACATCGGG
>DAIMEA010000371.1:0-4567 GCA_036725585.1 Prolixibacteraceae bacterium
GTGGTTTCAATCCTTGTTCTGTCTGGATATTCGATAAAAGTATTTCTGGGATTCTTTTTCATGCAAACCTGATCGAGTTTCAATCCTTGTTCTGTCTGGATATTCGATAAAAGTCGTCAACCTGTATATGTTCTTGTTGTTCTGAATGTTTGCCTGTTTTTTGTTTTGGTTGTTTTACCCTTTTTCAACATGTCAAAGAACCTGAAAGTAGTCGGAAACGAAGCTTTTCCGAAAGTGTATCTAATTGATATGATGAATGTAGAATCCATTTTTTTTGTTTTTGCCCATAAATTGCCCCCCGGAAGGGATTATTGTGTACAAATATTTCGATAGGTGCAAGTTACACAACGCGATTTATATTTCGTTGCTTTCGGGTACAAATTTTCTTCAATAATTTTCTGAATATCCCGGGCACAGTGTTTTACATCGTCGACATGCTCCCGGTCAATCGCAATAGGAACTACCCGGTTCTGGCTCCGGGTATAGACCAAAAAACCCTGTTTCACTTCTTTCCCGAAATTATCGCCGATCAGCCAGGCATAACAATACAACTGGGTTTTGTAGGTTGCATAGACGGTTTCGTTGTACGGGGCAAATTTGTAATCGAGGGGAGCCATGGTGCCATCGGCCAGCAACAACACCTCGTCTATCTTTCCCCGGAGCAGGTCGTTGGTCAGGTATTGATCGGTAAATTTTTCAACCACTCCCAGCCGCTTACGCAAATAGTCTTTGTTTTGCTCCAGTCGCTGATCGTGAAGATGCCGGCCCCGTTCCACTTTGTAGTTCCGTTCTTCGTATTGTGGGATGCGCAGAACGTATTCAAACCACGTAAAGCGCGGGCAATAGAGATACTCGATAATATGAGACGGGGTGAGTGTAATCATTTTAGAAAAACAGGGCTTTTACTTCGTCAGTGATCAGTTTTTTATCAAAAGCCTGGCCCAGCAATACGGTTTGGTTTAATTCCAACTTGTTCATGGGGAAAATATAAACCGAATCGACCGTTTCGTCGATCAGGTTTTCCATTTTTAATTGCAGGGTGTCTTTTGTGTTTTCATCAAGTGTTCCCAGGAAAACGGATTTCTGCACCCGGTACAATCCTGCCTGCAAACAGGCTTTTGCCACTTTATTCCGCGACCTGTCTTTTTCAATATCGTACAATACCCAGACAATCATGACTGTATATTTAATAATTGTTGCGCTACCGTATGGGCTTCCGACAACAGAATATTCCCCCGGGTTTGGTTTTTTCCTCCGTGCCGGATCGTATCTTCATCGAAAAAGCGAAAAAAATGTTCCACCAGCAAGGCTTTACCTTCGGCATTGAGCGAATATCCATGGGTAATGGGAGTGGTGTGGGCATCGTTTACCTTTTTTGCCGAGAACAGTTTGAACACCACTTCATCGGCCCAGATCCGGTAGGATTCGATGAAGTCGAAAACCATGCTCTTCATGTTGTAATCGTCGCGATGAAGGAATCCCACGTAGGGATCGATACCGGCAAGTACCAGCGCTTTCTCGACCCTGCTGTATAAAATTCCGTACGCATAATTTAAAAAGGCATTGAAGGGATCGGCTGCCGGGCGGAAACTTCGTCCGTTAAACCGGTAACGTTCCGGAAGTAACGAGCTCAAAACCCCAAAGTATATTCTTCCCGAAGTGCCTTCGAGTCCCCGTGCCGTATTGGCAAAATCGTCGGTGGTCTTTCCTTCCAGTTTTTCAACTTTCTCTTTCAGGGCGCTCAATTGCCCAACAACCTGATCGAGTTCATCCGAAAGTTGTTCCCGGTGCTTTTTCAGGCGTTTTAGAAATTCGATTTGGTTTTCGATTTTTTTCCCGATCCAGGCCTTTGTCAGTTTTGCCCCTTCGTTGCTGAGGCTTGCTTCCAGTTGCTTCTTCCTTATTTTGGTTGTGCTTCCGAGCTTGCTGTGCCAGAATCTTCCCACCGGGAACCCGTCGCCCTCCAAAACCACAATATCAATATTGTTTTTCATGGCCAGGATGATAGCATCGCTGCTGATGGCTGCACCTTTTGATAAAAGAATGGCGCTGATTTTCTGGCTGGCAATCAGTTGTTTCCTCGGAGCGCTGTCGTCGACCGGTACTTTAACTTCAAACATATCGTCCTTTACATGGACATACGTTCCGTAGGTGTTGATGATCAGTTGCATGGTCTGTTATTTTCAGATCTTCCTCAGGGTGCCAAAACCTCTTGAAACTGCTTTTCCAATCCCCGCGTAATCGGGTAAAACAGCATTTGATACAAACTCGCCCGAAAATGCCAGCATGCTTTGATTTTTAAACTGGGTCACTTTTTCTTCAACCTTTGCATTGGCCATGATCCGTTCGGGTGTAAAATAGTTCAACCCTTTGTAAAAACTGAGGATATTGTTCTGAAGGTTTTTGTTTAAAAAGACCTTTTTTTCTTCATCGCTTAGCTTATGATAAAGGGTATAGTTGTTCTGGTTTAGGGCCATCCATAAGGTTTCGAACCGATAGCGGACCAATTCACCTGTAGGCGACAGGTCAAATTGGAATTGCCGGATATTTTTTCCGAATACAGGATAGGTTTGGTCATCAAGCTTCAATTCTTTCATTTTCAGAAATAATTGAACGAGCAGATCGGCTCCATCGAGAAAGCCGACCAAAAGAGGAATATGATTAACGACCTTGTACTGTACCAAGGGGTAGCGGTAAAGCAGGGTGCCATCTTCAAAATGATTGTGAAGCAACGGCGAGTGCTCCTGGAATAGTTGGCCGAAATAACCGCGCAGTTTATGCCCGTCGCGTGTTTGTAATCGTATTTCGGGAAAGGAGATAATGGTTTGAACGATTTTCATCGGAATAATAATTTGGTATTACGGGACATGCGATGCAATATACAATATTTTCTACAAATCAATCTCCTAAAAATGATCCCTTTGATATTGTTTTTACGGGTTTGCCTGTGTCAATTAGGGCAGTATGTCCTATTTTTGTTGCATACCGAAAAGAAACAATCCATGAAGAATTGGGCGTTGGGCGTTGATGTGGGGGGAAGCCACATCACCTGTGCGGCCGTCGATCTCGACGGAAGATCTCTTGTGAACGGGAGCATCAGCGAAACCGATGTCGACAACAAAGCACCGGCCGATACTATTCTCGATGCCTGGGCATCGGTTTTGAACCAAACACTGGAACGGCTTGAAACGAACTTCGTCGCCGGCATCGGCCTGGGGATGCCCGGTCCCTTTGAATACCACCGGGGTGTAGCCCGTTTTTCCCAGGTTGAAAAATACTATAGTTTGAACGGGATCGATGTGGACCGTGAACTGTCCGCAAGGATTTCCATTGGCCGGCCTGTTCCCCTTCGCTTTATGAACGATGCCTCGGCTTTTGCCGCGGGCGAAGCCTGGGCCGGAAGCGCTTCCGGTGTGCAACGCAGTATTTCGATCACGCTGGGAACGGGCTTTGGCTCGGCCTTCATCAGCAATGGCATACCCGTTGTGGCGGGTAATGAGGTCCCCAACCTGGGCTGCGTGTGGCATTTGCCCTACCGCGACAGCATTGCCGACGATTACTTTTCGACCCGGTGGTTGGTGAAACGATACCGGGAACTCACCGGCAGCACTGTAAACGGAGCCAAGGCCATTGCCGACGAAGCGCCTCGCTCTGCCCCGGCCCGGCAGGTTTTTCTGGAATACGGGAACAATATGGGGGAATTTTTCAGCCCCTGGCTCCGGAAATTCGGCGCTGAGGTGTTGGTTGTGGGTGGGAATATTACCGGCGCCTATCCGCTCTTCGGCCCTGCCTTTGAAGAGGCGCTCCGCAAAAACGGGGCGGATACCCGGATCCGGCTTTCGGCATTGAAAGAACATGCCGCCATTTTGGGCAGCGCCCGTATGCTCGATGCATCCTTTTGGGAAGAGCTGAAACCCGTTTTACCCCTGATGTAAGCGAAACTGTAAGGATTCGATTTTGTCCGGAGCATCGGGTTTCATTCAAATAGAACAACAAAAAACGACACGTATGGATTCGAAAAACACAAGAATGGCAGCATTACCCGTGCTGTTTGGTTTTTTTATCATGGGCTTTGTCGATGTGGTGGGCATTTCGGCCAGCTACGTAAAAAAGGATTTCGCTTTGAGCGACACCCTTTCCAACCTTCTTCCCACCCTGGTTTTCCTTTGGTTTGCTGTATTTTCGATACCCACCGGAATGTTGATGAACAAACTGGGGCGAAAAAATACGGTATTGCTCAGCATGGCATTGACCATCGCAGCCCTGATGATCCCACTGTTTGCCTATCGTTTTGCATGGGTACTGATTGCATTTGCCCTATTGGGGATTGGGAATACCCTTTTGCAGGTAGCGCTGAATCCCCTGGTTTCGAACGTGGTCCGGCCCGATCGTTTAACGAGCAGCCTCACCCTGGGGCAGTTCATTAAGGCCATATCGTCGTTCCTGGGACCGGTAATAGCGGGCGCCACAGCCTATGCCCTGGGCAACTGGAAACTGATGTTCCCGGTTTTCGCCCTGGTCACTCTGCTCTCGACTTTGTGGCTGTTGTTGACCCCGATTGCCGAAG
>DAIMEA010000372.1:0-4556 GCA_036725585.1 Prolixibacteraceae bacterium
GGCCGGAAAGCAGATGGATCCTAAAAGAGATTTTTTGAATTCATATTGTATCCAGCATTTTATGCAAATTTGTTATAAGTAGGGAAGCGAAACGACGAGGAACCCTCGTATGGGCAGATTCCTCCTTTCCCGATGGCTATCGGGATCGAAATGACACTAGAACGAAATCGGTCACTGGTATCCGCCAATTGGTGGAGAAGCAATCTGTTATTATACCAGACTGAAATGGATAATTTTATTAAAGAATTAATATTCAAACACATAAATATTGCATAACTACGGGATACTACCCCCGACACCAGAAAAACATATCTAAAAAACTAGATAAGTTATTTTACAACATGCTTTTTTGCGACTTTTATCATCATATTTTGGTTATGATTTTCGAAAATAAATTGTTATTTTTCGAAAAATTTTCAATAAAGCTTTAACCATGACCGAACCCATTTCAAAACCCACTCCGTGTGCCTGCGATCAGGTACAGGAAGAGGAGCTATACGAGCGTCTGAAAACCATTGTTCAATCGCAACGTACCGTACCCGGTGCTCTGATACCCGTTTTGCAGACTGCCCAGAATCTTTTTGGTTATTTGCCCGAGAAAGCGCTTCGAATGATCAGCCGGGAATTAAAATTACCCTACAGCGAAGTGGCCGGGGTAGTTGGTTTTTATTCTTATTTTTCCACAACGCCCAAGGGGAAGCATACCATACGGGTTTGTATGGGAACTGCCTGCTATGTGCGTGGAGGACAGGATGTGCTCCGGGCCTTGATGAAAGAACTTGAAATCGGGGTTGGGGGAACAACTACCGACCGAAAGTTCTCGCTCGAAGTGGGTCGTTGCTTTGGCGCTTGTGGTTTGGCTCCCGTGGTAATGGTCGATGATGAGACCTTTCAACGGGTTAAACCCTCCAAAGTGGGTGAAATCCTGAATAGTTTTGAATAACCGCTTTCGGGTCGGTTCTATTTTTTCATCAATAACGGATAAATCAATTCATCATGCAAAGAATAACGAGTCCGGAACAGTTTGAAAAACTATTCCGGGAACTTTCAGCCCAAAACGCAGAACAATTCAAACTGAACGACGAGATGGTCTATGTTTGTACGGGCGGGGGCTGTATCGCCTGTGGTTCCATCAGTGTAAAAGACGAATTGGAAAAAAAACTCAAAGAGCATAACCTCGATTCGCGGATTAAGGTAAAAGGTACCGGTTGCTTGGGTCCCTGCTCAAAAGGCCCGGTGATCCATTTAGTTAAATCGGATGTTTACTATCAGAATATTCAACTGGCCGATATCGACGAATTGGTCGAAAGCCATTTTCTGAAAGGGAAACCTGTTGAACGTTTGATGTTCCACAGCGACGAAACCGGAAAGCCGATTGAATTGGGTTCCGATATCAAACTGTTTAACCGGCAGAGGAAAATTGTTCTTCGCCGTTGCGGAACAATCGATCCGGTGAGCATTTACGATTATATATCCACCGGTGGATATTCTTCCCTGAAGAAGGCTCTTACGAAAATGAATCCCGATCAGGTTATCGACGAGATGAAGGCATCGGGCCTGAGGGGAAGGGGAGGAGCCGGCTTCCCGACCTTTATGAAATGGAGTTTTGCCAAAAAAGAAACGGCCGATCAAAAATATATTCTGTGCAACGCCGATGAAGGCGATCCTGGGGCGTTTATGGACCGGAGTCTTCTCGAAGGAGATCCCCACAGCATTATCGAAGGTATGGTTATTGGCGCTTTTACCATTGGCGCCAATAAGGGTTTTGTATATGTGCGGGCTGAATACCCCCTTGCCGTTGAACGCCTGAATAAGGCCATGAACGATGCACGGGAACTGGGGCTGTTGGGTGAAAATATACTGGGAACCGGTTTTAGCTTCGACCTGGATATCCGGATGGGGTCCGGGGCCTTTGTCTGCGGCGAGGAAACCGCCCTTATGGCTTCCATCGAAGGAAAGAGGGGAGAACCCCGTCCCCGTCCGCCTTTCCCGACCACGGCCGGTTTGTGGGGAAAACCCACCGTTTTGAACAATGTCGAAACCTACGCCAATGTGAATGTCATTATTGAGAAGGGTGGGGACTGGTTTGCCCAGTTTGGTACCGGTAAAAGCAAGGGTACCAAAATCTTCGCTCTTACCGGTGCGATAAAAAACTCGGGTTTGTATGAAGTTCCGGTAGGTACCTCGCTGGGCGACCTGGTTTACGACATTGGCGGGGGAACCAGCAGCGGAAAACCCTTTAAGGCTGCTCAAATTGGCGGACCTTCGGGCGGATGCATCCCAAAACAACATCTGAACGTAGCCCTCGACTACGAATCGCTCAATGAATTGGGTGCCATCATGGGATCGGGTGGATTGGTCGTGATGGACGAAGACACCTGTATGGTCGATGTGGCCAAGTTTTTCCTCGACTTTGTCCTCGAAGAGTCGTGCGGAAAATGTACCCCCTGCCGGGTAGGTACCAAGCGCATGTACGAAATTCTCGACCGGATCACTACCGGACACGGGCGCGAAGGCGACATTGAACGGCTGGAACACCTGGGCGAGTGGATCAAGAAAACTTCACTCTGCGGACTGGGGCAGTCGGCTCCTAATCCGGTATTATCCACGATCCGCTATTTCCGGCACGAATACGAAAGCCATATCCGCGAACATAAATGCGAAGCAGGAGTCTGCGCCAAACTGGTTCGTGCCCCGTGCCAAAGTGCCTGCCCGGCCGGTGTCGACGTGCCCGGTTTTGTATCGCTGACGGGTGAAAAACGCTATGCCGAGGCGCTGCGCCTCCACCGCGAGCGGAATCCCTTTGCCGCCGTATGTGCCCGGGTTTGTTTCCACACCTGCGAGGACAAATGTCGCCGGACAACCGTCGATGCTCCTGTTTCCATCCGGGGAATCAAACGGTATATGGTCGACCAGGAAATTACCATTCAATTGCCCGAAATAAAGGAAAATGCGGAGAATGCTGCGCGAAAAATTGCCATCGTTGGTGCAGGACCGGCCGGCCTGTCGTGTGCTTACTTCCTGGCACGACTTGGATATAAACCCATCGTCTTTGAAGCCGAACAACGACCCGGAGGTATGCTGGTCCAAACCATCCCGGCATATCGCCTGCCCCGCGAAATCCTGGCCCGCGAAATCCGTATGATCGAAAACATGGGCGTCGATATCCGTACCGGTTTGCATCTGGGTAAGGACTTTACCCTGGAAAGCCTGAAGGAAGAAGGATTCGATGCGGTGTTCATCGGTGTTGGATCGCCCCAGGGCGTTATTCCCCCGATACCGGGCATCGAAAGCGAGGGTGTAGTGGATGCCCTGAAATTTCTGCAAACCTACAACCTGAGGGGATCGGTTCCCGTGGGGAAAAGAATAGCCGTTATCGGAGGAGGAAATGCAGCCATCGATGCTGCACGTACCGCCGTCAGGCTGGGCGCCGAATCGGTCGATATCATCTATCGCCGTACCCAGGAAGAAATGCCTGCCTGGGCCGAGGAGATCGATGCTGCACTGGAAGAAAAGATTTCGCTGCATACCCTCACCAACCCCCGGGAGTTCGTCTCCGAAAACGGGAAAGTGAAAACCGTGCGCTGCGTACGGATGAAACTGGGCGCCTTTGATTCCAGCGGCCGGAGAAGACCCGTCGAAACGAACGACGAAGTGAATTTCGATGTCGATCAGGTGATCATCGCTACCGGCCAAACACTTAATGTGGACGAAATTTTGGGCGATATCCCGTTGAAGCTTGCCGGCAAGGCACAACTGGGTTGTGACAAGCGAACCGGACAAACTTCGGAACCCTGGATCTTCACTGGCGGAGACGCCGCCACAGGTCCTTCGTCGGTGATTGAAGCCGTTGCCGGTGGCGAACGGGCCGCGGTGGGTATCGACGAATACCTTACCGGCAACAATCATGCTTTCTGGAGAAAAGAAAGATACAACGATACCTTCTTCGATCCCGAAGCCGAACCGGCAAAATATCCACGCACCCACATGGTGATGCTGCAAGCCGAACGGCGGATGCATAATTTTGATGAGGTGGAACTGGTGTGGCCCGAAGGCGAAGCCGTCCGCCAGGCACGCCGCTGCCTTCGCTGCGATTACGGATCGAATATAAACTGTATCTGATTGCAGGATCGTGACTATTTATTCGAACAAAACATGAATTCAAAAACAGAGCAATGATAACTGTATACATCAATAAACAACCCGTTGAAGTGAAAGAGGGTGCCACCATTTTGCAGGCGGCAGCAAAAGCCGGAATAAAAATTCCGACCCTGTGCCATGTCGAAAATCAACTACCCAAGGGAGCATGCAGGGTTTGCATGGTCGATGTGGAGGGCGCCCGGAACATGGTTGCATCCTGCACCACCCCGGCAAGCGACGGGATGAAGGTTACCACCAACTCCCGAAACGTCAGGGATGCCCGTAAATTCGTGCTCGAACTGCTGATCTCGGAACATTGCGGCGAATGCAAAACCTGTGTCCGGAACGAGGATTGCGAATTGCAGACCCTGGCCCGCGAAATGGGCATCATGGATGTGGAATACGAAGGCGAAACG
>DAIMEA010000373.1:0-4533 GCA_036725585.1 Prolixibacteraceae bacterium
TATCGAAGCAAGGCAAAATGTGGATCTGGAGAAACTGGCTGCAGCCTGTTCGGTGACCTTTTTTCGAGCTGAACGGGAAGATGAACTGAAAACAACCCTGAACCGTTTTTTTACTACAAACGATAAACCGGTACTTCTGGAAATAAAGACACCCTTTTCGGAAAATGCCGAAGCATTCGATAAATATTTAGATCTGTTAAAAAACCTCAAATAAAAAACAAATTGAAATGAGAAACACAACATCCATGATCCCTGATGATGTTATCATGAATAAAATTTATTTCATCAGGGGTGTTAAAGCAATGATCGATAGGGATTTGTCGGTGCTATTCAATGTAGAAACCAAACGTTTAAAAGAAGCTGTACGCAGAAATATTAATCGCTTTCCTACTGATTTCATGTTTGAAATGAGCAAAATAAAATTAGACAATTGGAGGACGCAATTTGCGACCTCCCATGCTGATAAAATGGGCCTTCGCTATTCGCCTTTTTGTTTTACAGAACAAGGGGTAACAATGCTTGCCTGCATTCTTAACAGTGAAAGAGCAATTGAAATCAATATTCAAATTGTTCGAATCTTTTCCCGAATGAGAGAGGCTCTTACCAATCATCTGAACCTTAAAATTGAAATTGAAGAAATAAAAAAGAAGCTTTTAAAACATGATCAAAATATTGAACTCGTATTTAACTATTTAGATGAATTAATAAGAAAAGAGAAAAATTCCAAACCTCGCAAAAGGATTGGATTCAATACCGATTGAAAATATGCAAAAATATTCTTAACTATCAAATTTCTTTCAATTCACAATTGAAATAATAGGACCGTTTATATTGAAAAAAGGAGTATCAAGAAGGAACACCATGACAACAAGAAACTGGGAAACACTGAAAACCTACAAAGACATTCTCTTTGCGTATTTCGACGGGATCGCAAAAATCACCATTAACCGCGAAGAGGTTCGCAATGCTTTTCGGCCTAAAACCGTGAATGAAATGAGCGATGCCCTGAAAATCTGCCGCGAAGATCCGCGCATCAACGTTGTGGTGCTGACAGGCTCCGGGGATAAAGCCTTTTGCTCGGGCGGCGACCAACGGGTGAAAGGAAAAGGGGGCTACATCGACGAGAACGGCATCCCCCGCCTCAACATCCTCGAAGTGCAGAAACAAATCCGCAGCATGCCCAAACCGGTCATTGCCATGGTGAACGGCTATGCCATTGGCGGAGGTCATGTGCTGCACGTGGTTTGCGACATCTCCATCGCCAGCGAAAATGCCATCTTCGGGCAAACGGGTCCAAAGGTGGGCAGTTTCGATGCCGGACTGGGATCGTCGTACCTTGCCAGCATCGTCGGGCAGAAAAAAGCTCGGGAAATATGGTTTCTGTGCCGGCAGTATTCCGCTCAGGAAGCCCTCGAAATGGGCTTAGTAAACAAAGTCGTTCCGTTTGACCGGCTCGAAGACGAAGTGCTTGCCTGGGCCCAAAAAATGCAGGAACACAGTCCGCTCGCTTTGCGCATGCTCAAACTCGGGCTGAATGCCGAACTCGACGGGCAGGTTGGAATCCAGGAATTTGCCGGGAATGCCACCCTGCTATATTACCTGACCGAAGAAGCCCAGGAAGGAAAACATGCGTTCCTGGAAAAACGAAAACCCGATTTCAAAAAATTTCCAAAGTTTCCGTAAACAACAACGGTACAAATACGGGCTCGAATGAGATTGCTTAAACATAGAAAGAAAATAACATGAACATAAAGATTTGGCTTCAGGCTTTTCGCCTGCGCACGCTCCCTCTGGCCTTATCCAACGCGGTGATGGGCAGTTTTCTGGCCCTGGCCGACGGACGGTTTCGCTGGCCGGTTCTTGTATTAACCCTGTGCACCATCACCTTTTTGCAAATCCTCTCGAACCTGGCCAACGATTACGGCGATGCCGTTTCGGGGAAAGACACCCAGGAACGTACCGGTCCGCAAAGGGTTACTGTATCAGGGCTGGTTACACGGAAAGAAATGAAACGGATGATCGGCATTTTTATTTCTTTATCCCTTCTTAGCGGGACACTTTTGATTTTTTTCGGATTGAAAGGGCTTTCGTGGAAAGAACCTGTGGTTTTTTTCGTTCTGGGACTGGGGGCCATTGCTGCGGCGCTAAAGTACACTCTCGGAAAAAAGCCGTACGGATATAAAGGTTTGGGCGATCTGTTTGTGTTTCTCTTTTTCGGGCTGCTTGGAGTGATCGGAACCTATTATTTACACACCAACTGGTTTGAAATTCATGTTATTATCCCGGCTGTGATCATCGGGCTGTTCAGTACCGGCGTTCTGAACATCAATAACCTGCGCGACACGGAAACCGACCGGAAAACCGGTAAACTAACCCTGGCCGTACAATTTGGGGACGACTTCGCCCGAAAATACCACATCCTTCTTTTGGCGGGAGGCTGGTTCTTTTGCCTTGCCTATTTAGGCATTCATTACCAAAGCCCCTGGCAGGGCTTATGCTTATTGTCCCTTCCCCTTTTCATCCGGAACGGAAAGATTGTTCTTCACGAGCATGCCCCCGAACGACTCAACCGTGAACTGAAGAATCTGGCCCTGGCAACCTTTCTTTTTGCGCTCCTTTTCGGGCTGGGGATGAGCCTGTGAACAAACGATGTTATAGAAATAATATGCTTTCATTGGATCAATACTATAAAGAAAAAATGTCCATCGATATAGGCAAAGCCAATATTTATGGGCTTATCCTGATTGTTCCCATAATTATGCTTTTTGGCCTGCCATACTTTCTAATCTGGAAAGGCTAAATCGGGTGGGACGAATGGAAAAATTATCTGGAGACCCTTCGTCCGCTTGCCGTTTTTGCCGAATTTCTTAAGGTTTTCCTGATCGCACTGGCCGGCATTGTTGCTCATGAACTGATTCACGGGGTCGTATGGGCTTTAGCTGCATCGAGGGGTTTTCGTTCCATTTCGTTTGGCATTCTATGGAAGCTCGTAACTCCTTACTGCCATTGCCGGGAACCCCTCCAGGTGAAACATTATATTCTGGGCGCCCTGATGCCCGCGCTTGTGCTGGGATTTATTCCAGCCATCATTGCCCTTATTACTGGTCGCTTAGGCTTGCTCATTTTTGGAATCTTTTTCACCATCGCAGCCGTGGGCGATTTTATGGTGATTTGGCTCCTTCGGAACGAACACCGGAATACCTGGGTTGAAGATCACCCGTCCGAAGCCGGTTGTTTTATCTACCGGAAAAAAGAAGGGTAAATATTCGTTCGAATCCATCGTTGTCCATTTTGCATGGCCGGAACTTTTACCGGGAAAATCCACACATGCGATTGTCGGTCATTGTAATTGTGGGCAAAAATCCATTCAATACCAAGCAATTCTATCTGAAATTTCAACCCATGCAAAATTTCTCTTTTCATACAGCCTCCCGGAATTTGTTGCCAGAAAGATAGCCTGTTCGTGTGTTTTTCTGCGCTTCAGCCTTATGTTGCGTATTCTTCCGAACCCGAAAGAAGGAGATGGTAGAAACCAGTTCCTGGGCATATTTTTCCAGTTCTTCGGCGCTGGCCGACATTTCTTCGGCCGTAGTGGCATTCGCCTGGATGTTGATGTTGATTTCGCCGATTGCCTGATTGATTTGGTGGGCGCCCAACTCTTGTTCGTTGCTCGAAGCCGTAATGGAACGGACCAGTTCGGTTGTATTTTCCATCAACGGGATGCTCTTGTTCAATTTATCACCGGCTTCGCTGGAAAGGTTGGATGCCTGGTTCGACATTTCTTCAATCTCGCGGGCTGCCATCTTGCTTCGTTCGGCCAGGTTTCGGACCTCGTTGGCCACGACAGCAAAACCCCGTCCGTATTCACCGGCGCGGGCTGCTTCAACGGCAGCATTCAAGGCCAGGAGGTTGGTCTGAAATGCAAGGTCATCGACAATTTTGATTTTCTGGGTAATTTCCTTCAGGGTTGCCAATGCTTCCTGTGCCGCACGGGTGCCTTCGTGAACCGACTGGTTCGCCTGAAGGGCAATGTTCCGCGTCTGTACCGAATGATCGCTGTTGCTTTTTATTCCGACGACCATTTCTTCCATCGAAGAGGAAATTTCTTCGATAGAAACTGCCTCGCGGCTCGTCCCGTTCGAAAGATCCCCCGAAGTGGCTTTTAGTTGAACACTGGCACTGTTTACCTGCATCGATACGTTAAGAATGTTCCCAATCACGCGACCCAGGGTTTCGGAAAGTTTGCCCAACGACCGGGCCAGAATCCCAATCTCATCCTCCCGGGCCAGGTCTTTTTCCTCGAGAGCAATATTCAAATCGCCCGAAGAAAGAACTTCGACATTGTTCAACGAACGTTGCAACGGCTTCCGTATTCGGAGGTACAACATATAAATCAAAAAAGCCGAAATCAACAGGCCTAAAGGCAGGGAAACATACTGTGGAAAATCTTCGGGGAAAGCCGTCGATACCTTGGTTGTAACCACGATGGAAAATATATTAACGGCCCACAACACACCAATCCGAAACAGGATG
>DAIMEA010000374.1:0-4533 GCA_036725585.1 Prolixibacteraceae bacterium
TTTTCATGGCTGCCGAGAAAAACCGGAACGGATCGGTGGTAGCCGGCGACCATTATTACCTCGATTTTAACGGCGATGGCAACATCGATGCGCAAGACTACATCGTTGCCGAACATCCCTTCGCACCGGCCTTCGTATACAATGCCAAATTCGGATTGATTTACAAAAACTGGACAGCTCAGGTCGATTTCTACGGGGTGTCGGATGTGCAATACCAGATGCGCCAGGGCGGGATGTTTTATCTCTATCCCTTCTCGCAGGACAAGGACAATGCCCTGTTGATCCACAACGATTACTGGACACCCGAAAACCGCGACGCCGCTTACCCGGCCGTTCATACCAAGGTGGAAGTCAATCCGAACTACGATTTTACCAGCTTTGCCAACATCAACGGGAAATATTTCCGCTTGAAAAATGCCCGGGTTGGGTATACCTTCAATCTCGATGCGTTTAAAACAGTGGGCGTGAAGAGCGTTGAACTGGCTTTGACCGGGACCAACCTGTTCACCTTTACCGATTATCCGCTGGGCGGCGACCCCGAAGGAGCCAACTCAGGAGTCGACTTCGGCGCTTATCCGCAGCTGAGAAGGTATTCCTTAGAATTAAAAATTGTGTTTTAATCCGGAAAACTGACAGAAATGAAAAATATTACATGGATACTGCTGATTGCACTCTTGTTTGCAGGTTGTGAAGAGTACCTCGACAAAGTGCCCGATTCCGATGGAATGACCGAGGAACAGGTTTTTACCGATTACCTCAATTTTAAGAAATTTCAGGACCGGATGTACAAGGATATGCACGACTACCTGGCCGATTACGATTATTCGTTTATTGCCGCTGTTTGCGACGAAGGAACCACCAGTTGCCGCTGGGAAACCCTGCCGGTAGTGCAGAATGGCGACTGGCTTCGGAGTTATTCCCTGGCCCAGGCCTTGCAGTTTTCAACTCCCTGGAGGGCGTGGGAAAGCATTCGCATTGCCAATATGTCGCTCCAAAGGCTCAGTGTGCTCGAAAATGCTTCGGCCCAGCAAAAAGACGAACTGAAAGGCCAGGCGCATTTCATGCGGGCCTGGTACTATTACGAGTTTCTTCGCCGTCAGGGTGGGATGCCTTATCTGACACGACCACTTATCGCTTCGGATAATTTTGCCATTCCCCGTCTTTCGTTCGAAGAAACGGCCCGGATGATTGCCGCCGATTGCGATACCGCTTTTTCGTTGTTGCCCGTGAAGTGGAACAACAACAATTACGGCCGACCCACCAAAGGAGCCGCTTTGGCCGTTAAGGCAAGCACGTTCCTGTTTAATGCCAGTCCCTCGAACAATCCTTCGAACGATCCGGCTAAATGGGAAGAAGCCGCTCAGGCCGCCTGGGACCTGATCCAATTCTCGGAAGAAAACAGCGCCTACAAGCTCGAACCATGCCAGTCGACCGACAATGTAAGCTACATGACGCCCGAAGGGGTGAAAACCATTGAGTTTACCGGAGGGTACGACAGCATCTTCAACCATGTTCCCTTCAACGATGAAATTATTTGGGAATTTGCTTCCCAAATGCAAAACGGAGGCCGGTATACTACTTTTTCAACCACAAACCTGGTAACAGGGGGAATCATACAGGGTTACAGCCCGTCGCAAAACATGGTCGATTTGTTCGAAACGGCCAACGGTCTTTCTATTGCCGACGATCCGGCCTTCGACGAACAAAATCCCTACGTGAACCGCGACCCGCGTTTTTATCATTGCATTTTGTTCAACCGGGAGCGCTGGACCAGCAAAACCGATTACTACCTGAGTCTGTACAACGGCGGGGAAGAACGCCAGGCGCTCGACCATTTCAGCAAAACCGGTTACCTGGCCCGGAAATTCTGGGTAAACAACATCGACCAATGGTCCGATGCCGCCCATCCCATTTCGCACTGCATATATTTCCGCTACGCCGAAGTACTCATGTGGTATGCCGAAGCCTGCAACGAACTTGGTGGCCCGAACCATACGCTTTCGGGTGCCAACCTGAGCGCTCTTGATGCCGTAAACCGGGTTCGTTCCCGCGTGGGAATGCCCGGAGTGGATGCCCGCTATTTGGCCGACAAGAATAGCTTCCGGGAACGGATTAAAAACGAACGCGCCATTGAATTCTTCCTCGAAGGAAAACGTTTCTTCGACCTGTCGCGCTGGGGCGATGCCTCTAAAGTGGTCCATAAAGAAATTTACGGGATCAATATCCTCGAAGATGCCACGAAACCCACCGGTTATGTTTTTAACCGCTCCACGGAGCCTATTGTCAGTTTAACCTTCGACCAGAAGCATTACAAATGGCCGATACCGCTTGCCGATGCAACCATGTTCGAAGAAGTAAAACAGAATCCGGGCTGGTAACATCCCCAAAAACCGAATTGTTAAAACCGGCAAAAATGGTTCAAGAAAAAAATAACACAATGAAACACAAGATAATCATTAAAATGTTGATCATCGTTGCATCGATCGGGTTGGCGAGCCGAAACAGCTCCTTTGCCCAGGAGGAGCAAATGACAACAACGATCATAAAGGGGGTCGTTCTCGATGAAACGGCATCCCCGATGAAAAATGTTGAAGTAAAAGCCTTTCTTAGCAAAGATTTTTCCCATACCAACGACAAAGGAGCGTTCGAGATCGAAGTGGCCACCAATCGTACCGATATGCTGACCATCGATCATCCCGGATATTACCTGAAAGTCCTTTCTGTATCGAACGGGGATTTGACCGATGCGGAAGTGCGGCTCCGGAAAATTCATTTTTACGAGGGAGAATACAAAACCGATCTGCCTTTCCGTGAGTTGGAAACCAGCCGCACGGCCTCTTCCATATATACGGTAACCGGAGAACAACTCGAATCCTACCCCTCGGCATCTTTTATCGATGCGCTTTCGGGTTTGATGCCTGGCGTGGTCATTTCGCCCTGGTCGTCGGAACCCGGAACAGAAGAATATGCCAGCTCGGCAAGCGTTCGGGGCATGGGTGCTACCATCTACGTCGATGGGGTGATTCGTGATCCCTCTGATTTGATCGCAAGCGAAGTGGAAAAAGTGGAAGTGCTGAAAGATCTTTCCGCACGGGCTTCTTTGGGAATTTACGGATCGGGACCGGTGATCTGGATCACCACACGGAAAGGCGAAAGCTATAACCGCGAAATCGGCTTTTCGGCCGAATACGGTATGAATATGGCTACCGCTATCCCCGAATACGTCGATGCCTTCGACTATGCAAACCTGTACAACGAGGCATTGGTGAACGACGGCATGGAACCGTACTACACACAGGAGGCGCTTGATGCATACAAAAATAATTCGAACCCGGTCCGTTATCCGAATATCGATTACCGGGGCCGGTATGTGCGTCCTTCATCTCCTTTCAAAAAGGCCCATATCAGTTTTGCCGGGGGCGACGACAAGGTAAATTTCTTTTCCATGATCAGTTACCTGGGAACCGAAGGCCTGGAAGCCATCGGGGAGAAAAAAACCAGCGACCGGCTCAAATTAAGGGGAAATGTAAACATCAAACTGAACGACATCATCAGCATGAATGTGAACATTTCGGGAATGTACAAAGGCGGACGGAGCCCCCATCAGAATATTTTCTCCCTGATTTCGGAGATACCCGCCAACGCGCACCCGATCGATTTCAACGATTCGTTGATAATCAGCAACGATTACCCGATCAATATCGAAAACGAAATGGTTTACAGAGGTTTTGAAGAACAATCGTTGCTGAGTACCCAAAACAACGCCACCCTCTTTTTCGATCTGTCCGATTTTATTGAAGGGCTTTCGGCAAGAGCATCAGCTGCTTTTGATGTAACGAGCAACATCGTTAATGGAAAATACGAGTCGGCCCCGCTCTACCGTTTGGTTCAGAGCGTATCCGGTGCCGATTCGATTGAACTGGTATCCGCCCAGGTTCGTTCACAGGATATGTCGGTTCTTTCCAACAATATTTTGCGGAAAACGGTACTGACGGCTTCCGCGAATTACAATCGTACGTTTGGCAAACATGCCGTGGTCGCCAATCTGTCGTATTATCAGGGGCAGTTCGAAACCAATGCCTACACCGATTATCAGCCCGAAAAAATGCAGGACCTGGCATTGAATGCCGCCTATACCTTCGACGGGAAATATACCGTACAGATCGATCAGGTTTTGTCGGGCAGCATGCGGATGCCAAAGGGGAAACGTTTTTCGCTCTATCCGTCGATCGGTTTGGGCTGGATGATCAGCAATGAAGCCTTCCTGAAGGATAGCAAGGCGGTTGATTTTCTGAAGCTGAATGCATCGTTCGGGATTATGGGGGTGAATGCTTTTAACCTGGGAAACTACAATACCTATTACCTGTACGAAACCCTTTGGGAACAAAGCGGGTCGTGGTTGAGCGGGATTACCGGGAAATTTGCGACCCCACTGAACGGCTACATCATCAAACAGGCAGCCAGCGACAACTATACGGTTCCGAAAGTGCGCAACCTCGACCTGGCCTTACAGGGCTCGTTGTTTAAGAGGCA
>DAIMEA010000375.1:0-4531 GCA_036725585.1 Prolixibacteraceae bacterium
TTTCATGCCATCGAAATCATGAGCTGCCCGGGTGGTTGCATAGGCGGTGGCGGACAACCCTATCATCATGGAAATTCGGAAATCCTGAAAAAGCGACAAATGGCCATCTATAGCGAAGATCAGATGAAAACCCTCCGTAAATCACACGAAAATCCCTACATTATCAAATTGTACGAGGAGTTCCTGGGAAAACCCATGAGCGATAAGGCGCATCATCTGCTGCATACCAACTATTTCGACCGAAGCACTGTTTTTGAAAATGATATTTAATCCCAAAAGTACGACGTTATGCCAAAAATTAAATTATCGGAATATGCCACAAACACCGTGAAGGAAGTTTGTGCCCGTTATAACCACAACGAAGGTGAACTCATTAACGTGTTGCACCAGGTACAGCAAAAACTGGGCTATTTGCCTGCCGAAGTACAGGAACTGATTGCACAGGAATTGCATACATCGGCAGCCAAAGTGTATGGCGTAGTTACCTTTTATTCGTTTTTTACCATGATTCCCCATGGGGAGTATCCCATCTCGGTTTGCATGGGAACTGCCTGCTATGTGCGGGGTGCGGAACAGGTACTTGATGAATTCAAACGGCAATTGAAAATCAATGTGGGCGAAACCACCGCCGACGGGAAATTCTCTATCAACGCTCTTCGCTGCGTGGGCGCTTGCGGTCTGGCACCTGTAGTGCTCGTCGGCGATAAGGTACATGGAAGGATTGCTCCTTCGGACGTACGGAAAATCATCTCGGAATATAAGGATGGGTGCTTTCAATAAAAGATGGTTCTAAGGGCAGCTTTGATACTGCCCTTTTTTTATTGCCGGGCAGAATAACTTTGCAGAAAAATTAAAAAATGTTCCGGAACGTACTTTGATATTTTGTATTTTAAGCGACAAAAAGTTTAGAAATCATCGAATCACTCTCTTATGTTTTTTTCAGCCATCCGTTTTCTTTTTCGGAAAGAATTTGTCTTTTTCCTGGTTTTCTCGGGCTATTTCTTTGCCTGCGATCCCGATCCCATCCTTGTCCCTGATGAACAGCCGGGTCAGGACGACACCTTGTCCGGGGAGTCTCTTCCCGTTGATTCTCTTCCGGTTGATGGTTTGCCGATTGACAGTCTTCCGGTCGATTCAACGACCATCGACAGTCTGCCTGGCGAACCGCCTCCGAACGATTCCCTTCCGGTACAGCCAGTCGATCCCCAACCCGACACGACCCTGCTGGGGAACCGGACACCGGTGGAAGTGTACGGGCAACTTTCGGTAAGCGGCAACAAAATAGTTAACCAGCATGGGAATTCGGTGCAACTTCGGGGGATGTCCTTTTTTTGGAGCCAGTGGATCGGGAAATATTACAACTACGATTGTGTGAAATGGCTTCGCGACGACTGGCGCTGCACTGTGGTGCGGGCTGCCATGGCTGTTGAATCGGGCGGTTACCTCACCAATCCCGATCAGGAATTGGCGAAAGTGAAAGCGGTTGTCGATGCAGCCATCGATCTGGGCTTGTATGTGATCATCGATTGGCACGATCATCATGCCGAAAGCCACAGAACCCGGGCCGTGGAGTTTTTCACCGAAATGGCTCGTCTGTATGGCAATTACCCGAATGTAATCTACGAAACCTTTAACGAACCCCTCGATGTGTCGTGGAAAAATGTGCTGAAACCTTATCACGAAGCAGTCATAGCCGGAATCCGTCAGTACGATCCCGATAACATCGTGATTTGCGGTACCCGCAACTGGTCGCAACAGGTTAGTGAAGCCGCCCAGAATCCTTTATCGGATCCGAATGTGGCTTATGCCCTTCACTATTATGCTTCTACGCACAAACAATGGTTGCGTAATACAGCCAAAGTTGCCCTCGATAAGGGAGCTGCTTTGTTTGTGAGTGAATACGGAACCACCGAATCGAGCGGCACCGGCTATATTGATGTAAACGAAGCCCATACATGGTGGGACTTTCTCGATGAGCATCAGGTATCGTGGTGTAACTGGTCGGTTGCCGATAAAAACGAAAATTCAGCTGCGCTGCTTTCCGGCGCCTCATCGAAAGGGGGCTGGACCGAAAATAGGATCACGACCTCGGGAAAACTGGTTCGTGACGAATTGCGATTAAAAAATCCCTCTGCAGAATAAACGGTCATCCTTTATTTTATAAACTATTGGTATCCATGAAATACGCTATTTACTTGTTGCTTGGCTTTCTTATTGGTTTCGCTCCGGCTGTTCTTGCCCGCGAGGGGATGTTCCTGCCCAAACTCATTGCTCAACGCATCAACGAGATGCAGACAATGGGCTTTGCTTTGGAAGCCGGGGATATTTACAACGAAGAGCAGGCCAGCATGAAGGACGCTATTGTGCAATTTGGCGGAGGCTGTACGGGCGAACTCATTTCCCCCGAAGGACTTTTACTCACCAATCATCATTGCGGATATCGTCAGATTCAGCGACACAGCAGCATCGATGACAATTACCTGAGAGATGGCTTCTGGGCCCGGAATCGCGGTGAGGAACTGCCTAATCCGGGTCTGACCGTAACCTTCCTGATCCGGATGGAAGAAGTGACTGACCGCGTTCTCGAGGGTACAGACTCGCTCGTTGTTGCTTCGGAAATCGAATACAAAAAGCAAAGTAATATTTTTCGCCTGGTAGCTGAAGCAGAGAAAGACAGCCCTTACGAAGCCGATGTTAAAGCCTTTTACGAGGGGAACCAGTATTATCTGCTCGTAACAGAAACCTTTCGCGATGTCCGTCTGGTGGGAGCGCCCCCTTCATCGATCGGAAAGTTTGGCGGCGATACCGACAACTGGATGTGGCCCCGTCATACCGGCGACTTTTCCCTTTTTCGTATTTATGCGGGGAAGGATAATCAACCGGCCGATTATTCCCCGGACAATGTTCCCTACCGTCCCCGTCATTATTTCCCGATCAAAACTTCCGGAATCAATGAAGGCGATTTCACCATGGTTTTTGGCTTTCCCGGTCGGACCGACCAGTATCTGCCCTCGCATGCCCTTCGCCAGATAGTGGAACAGGACAATCCGGTGAAAATCGCTGTGCGCGATTTGAAGATTCGTATTTTACAGACAGCCATGAGTGCCGATGAGGAAATCCGTATACGCTATGCCGCTAAATATGCCTCAACGAGCAATGCATGGAAAAAATGGAAGGGTGAACGGCTCGGTTTAGAACGACTCGGGGCAATCCCTCACAAAGAAAACGAAGAACAAATTTTTCGGGATTGGGTGCAGTCCGACAGTCTTCGAACCCTTCGCTACGGAAATATTTTCCCTGCTTTCGATCAATTGTACCCAAAAATAGCACCATATCAGAAGGCCTTCGATTTGTACACTGAAGCCTGTACCCGGGGCGCCGATGTTTTCCGGATGGCCACCTGGGTGCATTCGCTTGTGGCTGGCGACGAATCGCTGAACAAAGAAGAGTGGCTGGTGAAGGCTACAGAGTACTTCCGGGATTACTCGCCCGAAGTTGACCGCGATTTGTTCGTTCAACTCGTTGTCCATCTCGCCCGGAACATGCCCGAAACTTTTCTGCCTGAATGGCTTCGAAAAGCTACACTCCCCGGATCATCGGAGCAACGCTTGGCAAGAATGTTCGAACGTTCGGTTTTGGCCGATCAAAATGAGTTGATGAACGGACTTAAAGAAACGAACCGGCTGGTGAAGAAGGTAGAGCGCGATCCATTGTTCCGTTTTGTCGAAACATTGCATAATTATTATCACGATTCGGTGTTCCCGGTTTATTATGTCCTGGCCGACAGCCTCGATCGCATACAACAAAACTATATGTCGGCTCAATACGAACAAAAGAAGGGTAGAGAATTATATCCCGATGCCAATTTTACCCTTAGGGTAAGCTACGGGAAAGTTGAAGGCTACCGGCCCCGCGACGGTGTGGTATACCGACATTATACGACTCTTGAAGGGATCATGGAAAAAGAAGATCCTGCTGTTTCGGATTACCTTGTTCCCGAAACGCTGAAAAGGCTATACCAGGAAAAAGATTATAGTACCTATGCGACTCAATCGAGTGATTTACCGGTTTGTTTTATCGCGTCGAACCATACCACCGGAGGCAATTCAGGCAGCCCGGTTCTTGATTCCCGGGGCAACCTGATCGGGATTAACTTTGACCGGTGCTGGGAGGGAACGATGAGCGATCTGGCCTACGATCCGAACCAATGTCGCAACATCGCGCTCGATGTGCGGTACCTGCTGTTCGTCATCGACAAGTATGCCGGGGCAGGCTATTTGCTCGATGAAATGAAAATTATTGAATGAAGTTGGTTCAAAATGGTTAACAAATAAAAAAAAATTCCCAAATTTGGCACACTCATTTGCGGGAGTAGTCCAGGGGTAGTCCGCCAGTTGGCGGATCCCAAGCTGAGGGTCCGTTAAAATTAAAAAAGATATAAAAAAGCGGGAGTAGCTCAGGGGTAGAGCATCAGCTTCCCAAGCTGAGGGTCGCGGGTTCGAATCCCGTTTCCCGCTCAAGTTGGGTCAGG
>DAIMEA010000376.1:0-4520 GCA_036725585.1 Prolixibacteraceae bacterium
AATTCGGCCAGGGGATCCATCAATCGTCGGCCAATCGATACAGCGCCCCGCACCGTAACATCATAATCGGGGAATTCTTCCCGGCCGGTTTTGGAAGCAGAATAAACCGAGGCTCCGTCTTCATTTACCGAGAAAACCGACAGATCACGATCGAAACGGAGGTGTTTGATAAATTGTTCCGTTTCCCTGCCGGCCGTTCCATTGCCCACAGCAATAGCTTCCATTTTGTATGCGCTTACCAGGGTAGTAATTTTTTGGGCCGATTCCCTGACTTCGCGTTGGGGCGGATGGGGAAATATTGTTTCGTTATGCAGCAAGTTGCCCTGCTCGTCGAGGCACACCACTTTGCACCCGGTCCGGAAACCCGGATCGATGGCCAGAACCCGCTTCTGCCCAAGAGGAGGTGCAAGAAGAAGCTGCCGGAGGTTTTCCCCGAAAACGCCAATGGCTTCCTGGTCCGATTTTTCCTTATACTGCTGGAAAAATTCGGTTTCGATCGATGGGAACAGCAGTCGTTTATAGGCATCATGCAAAGCCATACGGACGTGTTCGCTGCAAGAGGTTGTTCCGCGCAGGAAAATCTGAGCCAAGGTATCCAGAGCCCTTTCGTCGTCGATAAGCAGGCGAACTTTCACGATCTCTTCCTTCTCGGCACGAAGGATGGCCAGATAGCGGTGCGAGGGACAATTCCGGAGGAGTTCCGACCAATGGTAGTAATCGCGGTATTTCTGTCCATCGGCTTCTTTCCCCCGAATCACTTCCGACTCAATGCTTGCACCCCTGCGGAAAAATGAACGAAGCAACGAGCGTGCCCGCTGGTTTTCACTCATCCATTCGGCGGCAATATCGCGCGCGCCGGCAAGAGCAGCTGCAGCATCAGGAACAAGATCATTGACAAATTGTTCTGCCTTTTTATCCAGATTTCCTTCTACCTGAGCCATCATTATTTTTGCCAGGGGCTCCAACCCTTTCTCCCGTGCGGCCATAGCCCGGGTTCTTTTTTTCGGTTTGTAGGGCAGGTACAGGTCTTCCAGTTCGGTAGCATCAAAGGTGTTTTCAATCTTTTCCCGAAACTGAGGCGTTAAAGCCCCCTGTTCGTCAATGGTTTTCAACACGGTCAGCTTCCGTTTTTCCAAATCCGTGAAATAGGAATACTCTTTGAGAATTTTGGCAACGGCAAGTTCGTCGAGACTCCCGGTTAATTCTTTCCGGTATCGCGAGATAAACGGAATGCTGGCCCCATCATTTAGTAAAAGGAGCGTATTTTTAACCTGAATCAGCGAGATTTGCACCTTTTCCGAAACAAGTTGTACAATCTTTTCTTCCATAAATTCAAAATTTCAAGGTCGATTGAACCGGTTTCTCCTCTTCACCCAAAAAGTTCGACAAAGTGGCCCCCAACAATCGAACGGGATAAGGAAGAGGCATCTCTTTCTCAAACAGCGCCCGTATTTCGGTCCGGAATTGCTGTTTCGATTCAATGGGATCTCGGAAGGTCCGCCCCCGGTTAATGGTGTCAAAATTATAAAATTTCACTTTCAGGGTAAGGGTTCTTCCCCTGACTCCTGCTTTTTCTATTCTTTTCCATGCCCGGTCGGCAATTCGGATCAATTGCATGTTCAAAGTTTCCGGGTCGGTAAGGTCGGTTTCGAAAGTTTCTTCGGCACCAACCGATTTTGCTTCCCGATCGGGTTCCACTTCCCGGTTATCGACACCCCGGACAATATGGAAATAGTAACTTCCGGCTTTCCCAAACCAGCGAATCAAATCGGATTCGCTGATTTTCTTCAGATCCCGCCCGGTAAATATTCCCAATTCATGAAAACGTTGAGCGGCTACTTCGCCTACCCCAAAAAACTTTTCAATTTTTAATGCTTCCAAAAAGGCCAGTGCTTTTTGTGGCGGAATAACGGTTAATCCGTCGGGTTTTTGAAAGTCGGAAGCTATTTTGGCCAAAAATTTATTGTAGGATACACCTGCCGAAGCAGTCAAAGCCGTTTCCCGACGGATCTCTGTTTTAATCGCACGGGCAATTGCGGTAGCCGATCCCAAATCCTGTTTGGGCAAGGTCACATCCAAAAATGCTTCATCGAGCGAAAGGGGTTCCACATAATCGGTGTAGCGGTGAAAGATACCCCGGATTTGGTCGGATGCTTCCCTGTAAGCCTTCCCGTTGGGCCGGACAAGAATCAGTTCCGGGCACTTTTTCAGGGCGGTTCTTACCGGCATAGCCGAATGGACGCCAAATTTCCGGGCCTCATAACTGGCCGCAGCAACCACCCCACGGTTTACATTACCCCCCACGGCAACTGCTTTTCCCCGAAGAGCGGGTTGATCGCGTTGTTCAATCGATGCAAAAAAGGCATCCATGTCGATATGAATAATTTTTCGTAACATCCTTCCATGAATGAAAAATAAAAATACGAATAATGACAGAGGTTGACTATATTTGCGGTTTAAAAAGAAAAAAAGTACTTTCAATCCAACAAAATGTAAAGCGATCATGAAGAAAGGAATTTTTAAATTATTTTTCGTTCCTTTTGTGGCAGGTGTGGTGATGAGTGCATGTACGCCCTTAAAAGACATTGTTTACTTTCCCGAAGCCCAAAGCGATCTGACACCCGAAGAAATCCCGGTTCCCGACGACTACCGGATCCAGCCTTTCGACAACCTGTACATCCAGGTGATTTCCAACGACGAATTGTCGATGTATTTTAATATCAGTTCTACCGACCGGTACCTAAACAACGACGCAGCTATTGAACTGGGCAGTTACAAGGTGAACAAAAACGGGGAAATCGATTTCCCCTACATCGGGACCATACATGTTTCGGGGATGACCACCGACGAAATCAAACACAAAATTGATGAAGGTATCTCGAAACACCTGGTGCAGTATTCGGTCATAGTAAAACACGTAAACCGGCATTTTACCCTGCTTGGAGAATTTCAATCGCCCGGAACCTATACCTTTTACAAGGATAATATCACCATTTTTGAAGCCATTGGTTATGGCAGGGACCTCACCGATTACGGGAACAGGCACAATGTGAAAATTATCCGGCACACCCAGGAGGGAAAAAGAATTGCCACCTTCGACCTGACCGAAAACGACATCCTGTCGAGCAATTTTTACTATATCCTGCCCAACGATGTCATTTATGTCGAGCCTTCAACAAAAATATGGGGGACAAAAACCCTTCCGTTTACAGCGATCCTTACCACCATCAACACCGCTGTTTTGTTGTACAACGCCATCAACAATGCCTTAAAATAGAATTCCAATCCAAATATCGCCTGTATTATGGAAAATACACAGCCCTACAAAAATCCGATCAACAACGAAGAAGAAACCATCGACCTTCGGAAAATATTCAATTATTTTGTCGGGAACCTCCATTGGTTTATCATTTCGGTATTATTTGCCCTATCGGTTGCTTTTGTATACAACCGTTATGCGCCAAGGATATACAACACAAGCACGACTGTTTTAATTGAAGACGACAACAAAAACACACCCTGGATGAGTGGTTCGGGCCCCGGGATGGATCTCACCCAGGGATTTGGTCTTTTCCCCAGCCTTCAAAATTTTGAAAATCAAACCATTATACTCCAGTCTTACAGCCAGATCCGCCGGACTATTGAGAAGCTCGACTTCGAAGTGTCCTACTACGGGCAAGGAAGAATAACCGCCCGGGAAATATACAAAAGTTCGCCTTTCGAAGTTATCTATAATCCGCTCCACCCTCAACCCCTGGGCTTGCAATTCAATCTTTCCATCGATAACGAAGGAAAAATCACACTGGAAACGGAAGGTGAGGAAGCAACCCTTTTCGATTATCGAAGCGACGAATTCATGAACCGGGTTAGTGGCATTTCCCTGTCGAAGACGGTCTTGCCCGGTGAACCGGTCACAACCAACTTCTGCGATTTTTATATAAAGATTAACGAAAATTTCGACCCGGAAGCCGAAAGCAACAACTATTACTTCTATTTCAATTCCCCCCATCACCTTACCCTTCAGTACCAGGGCAAGGTTACCATTGAGCCCATGACCAAGGGTTCGTCGATGATCAAGATCTCGTTGATGGACGAAAATCCACAAAAGGCCGTCGACTTCCTGAACCAGTTAAGCTATGAGTACCTGAACCGTAACCTGGAGAAAAAGAACGAGTTTGCCCTGAACACCATCCATTTTATCGATTCGCAACTCGATACGATTTCGAAATCATTGAATATTGCCGAAGAAGCGCTGCAGGATTTTCGTTCCCGCAAAGGCGTTATGGATCTCTCGTTCCAGGCCCAGCAGGTGTTTGAACAAATGCAGGATTTCGAAAACCAGAAGATGCAGCTCGAAATGCAAAAGAAGTATTACGAATACCTGCTAAACTATATTGAAGAGAACCAGGATATTGAATCGATACTGGCTCCTTCGGCCATGGGAGTGCAGGATCCCCTGCTTAATCAGTTAATTCTTGAAATCAATCAGCTATCGGTAAAAAAATCGTCGCTGACCAACG
>DAIMEA010000377.1:0-4503 GCA_036725585.1 Prolixibacteraceae bacterium
TTGCCTGTTTATCCCAAATATTTCCCGACAGTAGGAAATTTTTCTTTATTTTGTTGCACACAAGATTAACCTAAGAAATCAGAATATGAAACGATTTTTAAGCCTTCCCTTTATGCTTGTTGCAATGTTTATTGGCCTCATTTCCTGTCAACAACCCGTTCAAAAGAAAACCCTGAATCCCTCCGGCTTTGCCATTAGCCGGGGCGTAAACCTGAGCCACTGGCTTTCGCAGGATTTTGGCTGGGCGCCCAAATATAGCTACATCAACGAAAGCGATTTGCGCTTTATCGACAGCATTGGATACGACCACGTCCGGATCCCGGTCGACGAAATTGAGTTGTGGAACGAAGCCGGTGAACCGGTTGACGAAGCCTTTCGTTACCTCCACGATTGCCTGGGATGGTGCAAGAAATACGGCCTGAAGGCCATTGTCGACCTGCATACCATCCGTGCGCATCATTTCAACGCCGAAAACGAGGGCGGAGAGAACACCCTGTGGACCAACCCCGCAGAACAAGACAAGTTTGTACAACTCTGGATGTACCTTTCCGATGAACTCAAACAATACCCGGTCGACGAAGTAGCCTACGAACTGATGAACGAAGCCGTAGCCCCTGACCACGACGACTGGAACAAACTATTTGCCAAAGCAATAGCGGCTATCCGGGAACGCGAGCCCGACCGGGTGCTGGTAATTGGTTCGAACATGTGGCAAATTGCCCCAAACCTTCCCCTCCTGAAGCTTCCCGAAGGAGACCGGAATATTATTTTAAGTTTTCATACGTATTCACCCATGCTTCTGACGCATTTTAAAGCAGGCTGGACCCAGTTGAAAAATTATTCCGGGCAGGTGACTTATCCCGGGCCCATCATCAACGAAGAAGATTTCCGGGCAAATGTCGATTCATCGAATGCAAGCACCTTGCAGTTTTATAAAGAAGCCCTCGAGAGCTGGGGTCCCGGGCGTTTGCTCGAAGGATTTAAAATGGCTATCGATTTTGCCCGGGCAAACAACCTTCAATTGTATTGCGGCGAGTTTGGCTGCATGCCCACCGTGCCCCGCGAAGCCCGCCTGGCTTATTACACCGACCTGATTGATGTGCTTGAGGAAAACGAAGTAGCCTGGTGCAACTGGGAATACAAAGGCGATTTTGGCCTTTATTTCTGGGATTACGAGACCTTGCAGGCAGGAGCGCCGGACGGGGAACTGATCGGAGCCTTGTTGCACAAAATCCGTTAAATCTCTTTTTCTGCTTTACCCCAAAACAGGCTTCAAATCCGGCCCAATTGCCGGATTAGGCTTGTTGCCTTAAAAGCATTATTTTTGCCGAAACAATTGAAGCAGCAAATGACGGAAAAAACAATCATCGGCATCGGGAATGCCCTGATGGATATCGTGGTGAAACTCCCCAACGACGATATTCTGTATAGAAACGCGTTGCCCAAAGGCAGCATGACCCTGGTGGATGCTTCGGTATCCGAAAGTATTCGACAGCAGACCGAAGGAATGGAAAAAATCCTGACCCCGGGAGGTTCTGTGGCCAACACCATATACGGCCTGGCCTGTCTGGGAGCCGGCGCATCGTTTATCGGGAAAGTGGGCGACGATGAACTGGGGCGCCTGTACGGAAACGAACTTACCCGGTTCGGGGCCCGGCCACAGCTCTTTCAATCGGAAACTACACCCACCGGAGTGGCCATGGCGCTGGTTACCCCCGATTCAGAACGTACCTTTGGCACCTATCTGGGCGCAGCCATCGAACTTTCGGCTTCGGATTTAACGCCCCATCTTTTCGCCGGTCATCAAATTGCCTATATCGAGGGCTATCTGGTACAAAACCACGACCTGGTCCGACAGGCAGCCCAACTGGCCCGCGAAACCGGTTTGACCATCGCCCTCGACCTGGCCAGCTACAACGTGGTGGAATCCAACCGTGCTTTCCTCGACGGGATTGTTCGCGAATATGTCGATATCCTTTTTGCCAACGAAGATGAAGCAAAAGCCTTTACCGGGAAAGAACCCCGCGAAGCGCTTACCGAAATGGCCGGCCTGTGCAACATGGCCGTTGTGAAAACCGGCAGCCGGGGTTCGCTGGTCCAACGAGGAACCGAAGTGCATGAAATTGGAATAACCGGAAGCCATTGCATCGACACTACAGGAGCGGGCGATTTGTATGCTTCGGGTTTCCTTTACGGTCTTTCCCGATCGCTTCCCCTTGAAATCTGTGGAAAGATAGGCGCCATTACTGCCGGGAAGGTCATTACGGTATACGGAGCCCGCATGGAACCGGATCTATGGGATTCCATCCATCGCGAAATAGCTGCCCTGATCCCCTCCTGATCCTCATCGGGCAATGCCTGGAGCCCTGCTTTCCGGATGAATTCTATTTGACAATGAATTAGCTTCTTTGTCCCAAAAACCATTATCTTTGCGGCCTGGTTCTTTTTACGAAAACAGGGAAATGGCACACAAATCGGGTTTTGTCAACATCATCGGGAATCCCAACGTGGGGAAATCGACCATCATGAATGCCCTGGTGGGGGAAAAGATTTCGATCATTACGTCGAAAATGCAAACCACCCGCCACCGCATCAAGGGAATTGTAAGTGGCGACGATTTCCAGATTGTCTATTCCGATACCCCGGGAATCCTGAAACCCAATTATAAGCTTCAGGAAACGATGATGCGATTTGTCGATACCGCCCTGATCGATGCCGACATCATCCTCTATGTAACCGATGTTGTCGAAACACCCGGGAAGAATCCTCAATATCTTGAGAAAGTGAAAAAATCGGGCGTTCCCGTGATCGTGCTGATCAACAAAATCGACCTGTCGGACCAGCAAAGCGTTATGAATCTCTACCGGCAATGGGAAGCCGAGCTTCCTGAAGCCGATATCCTCGCGGTTTCGGCAACCGAAGGCTTTAATGTGGCGCCTGTTTTCGACCGGATCCTGGAGAAACTACCCGAGGGACCGCCTTATTTTCCGAAAGATGAACTCACCGATCGGAACGAGCGTTTTTTTGTTCAGGAAATCATCCGCGAAAAAATACTGTTGTACTACCAGAAAGAGATTCCCTATTCGGTTGAAATTGAAGTGGAATCATTTAAGGATGAAAAGAACCTTCTTTCAGTCGATGCCGTAATTTATGTTAACCGCGATTCGCAGAAAGGAATCATCATCGGGCACCAGGGAAAGGCCCTGAAAAAAGTGGGCACGGAAGCGCGGCAGGATATGGAAGAGTTTTTCGATAAAAAAGTGTTTTTGAACCTGTATGTCAAAGTGAGTAAGGACTGGCGCGAAAACGAGCGAAAACTGAAAGGATTCGGATACGAGATGCAATGATTCGTCCCGGACGGTTTGCTGCTTCCCGGGTTTTCGTCATACAGGTAAATAATTTTAAATGAGTATATTATGAGCAATATAGTCGCAATAGTTGGAAGGCCCAACGTGGGTAAATCGACCCTTTTTAACCGCCTGGTGGAATCCCGGCAGGCCATTGTCGACAACATCTCGGGGGTTACCCGCGACCGAAACTATGGAAAAGGAGAATGGAACGGAGCGGAGTTTTCGGTTATCGATACCGGAGGCTATGTTATGAGCGCTTCCGATGTGTTTGAAGAAGAAGTACGAAAACAGGTGCATCTGGCCATCGATGAAGCCGATGTGATACTCTTCGTGGTTGATGTCCAAAGCGGGTTAACCGACCTCGACGAAGCAGTGGCCGAATTGCTGCGGAAAATCGTAAAACCGGTTTTCCTGGTGGTGAACAAGGTCGATAACAACGAACGGATCAGCGATTCCTACGAATTTTACAACCTGGGGCTGGGCGAACTTTTCTGCATTTCGTCGATGAACGGGAGCGGAACCGGCGACCTGCTTGACAAAGTCGTGGAAGCGCTTCCGACAAATACCCTCCCGGCTGAAGAAGCCGAAATTCCTCATTTCACGGTTATTGGCCGGCCCAATGTGGGCAAATCCTCGATGATCAATGCGCTGATTGGGGAAGAACGGCACATTGTAACCGAAATAGCCGGAACAACCCGCGACTCGAACCGGACCCGGTACAACAAATTCGGGCACGACTTCATCCTCACCGATACAGCAGGCCTGCGGAAAAAAGGAAAAGTACACGAGGACCTCGAATTCTATTCCGTGATGCGTTCCATCCGGGCGATTGAAGATTCGGATGTTTGCCTGCTCATGATCGATGCCACCCGGGGTATAGAAGCCCAGGATGTGAATATTTTCAACATTGTTCTAAGGAACAAAAAGGGGATCGTGATCCTGGTCAACAAGTGGGACCTGGTCGAAAAGGATCAAAAAACCACTAAAGAATACACCCAAACCATTAAAGAAAAAATCGCCCCTTTTACCGATGTCCCCGTTGTGTTTGTTTCCGCCCTGACGAAACAGAGGCTATTGAAGGCCTTCGAAACGGCAATGACCGTTTATGAAAACCGGAAAAATAAAATCAAGACCTCGGTGCTGAACGAACACA
>DAIMEA010000378.1:0-4503 GCA_036725585.1 Prolixibacteraceae bacterium
CCGGGATCAAATCCCAGGGATCCGGCAAACGACTTTCCCAATTGAAACCGACGGTTTGCTGTTTCCAAATCCGTCCATGCAACCCAGCGTTGCGCAAAAGGAATCTTTTTCCGGGGCGGGGTGCCAAACAAATCGGATTCATTTCGATAGGCAATGGCACCAACGACTTCGCGGCTGAATTTCGAACGAAGAATGGAGGCAGGCGCATTGATGCTGAATCCGCCCGATGTTTTGCTGCCGGCCAACAGGATCAGGTGCCGGGTTTCGGAAAAACGGTATTCCTCCCAGGTGTCGTCGGGTATCCGGATGCTGTAATCCCGGGATAAAAGGGTCCATCCGAAAACGTATTTTCCTCCTTTAACAAGTTGTGGCATAATTTTCTAATTGGGATCTTCGCAAGGTGGCGCTTGTACGCTTCCTGTCCGGATTCTTTTCGAATTTTCCGAAAGGTACTTATTATCCGCTGAGTATATTATTTTGATTTGAAAAAAAAAATGGGTAATATTGGAAAAACCAAATCCGATCACCGATGAAAACAATTCTTATTATTCTTACCCTTGTGTTTTTGGCGTTTGCTTCTTTCGGGCAGGGAACTTCCTTCCCCCCGGAAATAAGCATCGATAATTCTGCTCTCGTACGGAACGATCCTTTATCTGCTGTTCCTTTGGACGGTAATTATCTTTATCTGGGTGATTTTACAGATATTTATAAAATGGATATTCAATCTCCATCGAATATCAGTTATGTGAATTCACCTTCTGTTTTTGAAGTCGCCACCGGCGATTTTGACGATAGCGGTATTTTGTATTTTATCGATCATTATTCAAACGCTGCCGGTTTTTATTCGTATGATCTTCAGGAGGATTATTTGAATTATATTGCAAACTTGCATGGCCCCGACAACGCATCATTTGGGACAGCCCTTGCCATGAGCTATTACAACGGCATCCTGTATTCCATTTTTTCGATCGCTCCCTGGGATTACTCTGCTTCTGCAGTCTTCAGCATCGATTTGGCAACCGGGTATTGCACCCGGATTTCCACCGGTACCTTCCCAGGATTTTTCGTGGCGCTGGCCATCGACCGGAGCGGGAACTTTTACGGAATTGACGCGGAGGATGGTGGCACAGGAAAACTGTACCGGATTGATCCACAGGCAGGCACCCGCACCCTGATCGGGGATACCGGCCTGAATACCTGGACCTATTGTGAAGCGGATTTCCAGGCCTCAACGGGAGATTTGTTTTTCACCAGCCCAATTCATGGAACCTACAAGATCCATAAATCGACGGGCGTTCCTACACCGATTTCAAACTTTTACGGAACTTTTTGTGCCGTTGGGGAGCGGTCCAATGCGCCCATGGTGCCACTTGATTATCGTTTTGTATTCCTGGCCTTTATGCTGATTGCCGGAACAGGAATCGCCCGGAAGATATGGTTTTAATCCATTATTAAATCATTTCAAAGAGTATTCATTACCATGATGGAATCTGTTTCCATGCTTTGGTTTGAATCCTTTCCTGTTTTTCACGTTCTGTTTCCCAATTGCTTCGAAAACGCTGCAATTCCGTTCGATCCACCACGCCGGTTCAGCGGTAGAATTTTGTATCGAACGGAAGGGTAGTGCGTTGTGATCTTCATTCGGAACAGAACAGAAGGGACATGATCCCATGGTTTCACGATTTTCAGTTTGCCGGGAGGTGTTTATATTCAGATAATCATACTGTTGCACAAAGTAATAGGTCGCCGCTATGCGGCTTTCGCCTTGTTCCTGCCGCTTTGCGCTACAAAGAGGTCGCCGCTATGCGGCTTGAACTATTTACGGCGCTTTACTTTTGCGCCAGAAACCTTCGTAACACGGGAAAACGCGTACAGAAGAACCGTTCGATCCACCGGGCCGGTTCAGCGGTAGAATTTTGTATCGAACGGAACGATCGCTCGTTGAAATTTTTGTTGCGATTTGTAGGGTGGTCTGTGCTGCACAAAATCGCTGAGCCAACACAACTTTCTGTTTTTAAAATAATGGCACAAATACTTTTTTATAAGCAATTACTGGTTATTGCTGGTTGTTAATAAATACCCCCCCCCGATATTTTACCCCTTTGGTTCCTACTCTGTATTTTTGTATTTTTAAAACGCCATTAGGACAGATCCTTTTGAAAACCCGATCAACCCATGAACCGAACCGAAACCGAGTACATTTCCCGAATCAACAAAGCCTTCGACTACATCGACAAAAATCTTGAGAAATCATTAAGCCTCGAAGAGTTGGCGGCGGTGGCCAGTTTTTCCAAGTTTCATTTTTCGCGCATCTTTCAATCCATGGTGGGCGAAAGCCCTTTCCAGTTCATTTTGCGCGTACGGCTCGAGCGGGCAGCCATGATGCTGCTTTCCTTACCTCACCTGTCGGTTACCGAAATTGGGTACAAATGTGGTTTCTCGGATATTTCCGTTTTCTCCCGAAATTTCAAAACTTTTTTCCGGGTTTCTGCAACCCGGTTCCGGGAAGAGAAGCCTTGTTTTAGCAATATTCGTCAAAGCGATCGCAATTCCCGTCAACCCGACGACAAGCCCGTCCTCTATTTTTGCACCGAATCACAAACCTTAAAATGGAGGACAACCATGAACATCAACAAAAGTGTGGAAGTGAAAAAACTTCCGGCCATGAACCTGGCGTATTTGCGGCACATGGGGCCGTACAAGGGCGATGCAAATTTGTTTGAAAAGCTCTGGGAAAAACTGTTTGCCTGGGCAGGCCCCCGTGGTCTGATCGGGGGAAAGGATTTCCGCTCGCTCATCATTTACCACGACGATCCGAACGTTACATCCGGCGACAAACTCCGTATGAGCTTGTGCATCACGGTGCCCAAGGGAACCAAAACGGAGGGCGAAATCGGGAGCATGTCGCTCGAGGCTGCCCGGTATGCAGTTGCCCGTTTCGAGCTGGATGCAAGCCAGTTTCAGCAGGCCTGGGACTGGGTATACGGTCAGTGGTTACCGTCGAGTGGCTATCAACCCGACGACAAACCCTGTTTTGAAATGTATCCCGAAGAACCCCGCGACGGAAAATTTATCGTCGACATCTGCGTGCCCGTAAAACCGATCTGAAAAACCTTTTGTTAAAGGATTTCCCTTCGCGGAAGGTATTGCCCTGTTCGTTTTTCGGTAAACGGAAAACAACAGGGCGTATTTTTTGGGTTTTATCATAATCCAAGTCGATGCCCTGGAAATGATAAAAAAGGCCTACAGCTTTAATGAAATAGGGAGGAGCAATCTGCTCACTCTTTATCTATTTCCCCGGACAACAATGTTTCAAAATGCACAAATTAATGAAAAGAACGTCGCTAATCCCGGGCCCTGCATTTTTGCTTTCGTTTCCTTTTCCGTAAATTCGTGCAGCTTCGGAAACACGAACGACGAAAAATTATGCGCATCCACAGATCCCGTTTTCTGTTGCTGTTTCTTCTGTGTTTGACCGGATTTGTGCCGGCACAAGCGCAACGAATGTCGTTTGACCACCTGACCATTGAGGATGGTTTGGCCAATAATTCGGTGCGAACTCTTTTTCAGGATGAAGAGGGATACCTTTGGTTTGGCACACTGAACGGGCTAAGCCGGTACGACGGACAAAAGTTTAAAACCTTCCAATACCGGCTCACGGACTCCACATCGATCAGCAACAACAAGGTGCGCGAGATTTTTCAGGATGCCGCGGGTTATTTGTGGATTACCACATACGACAACAGCGCCCACCGTTTTGATCCCCGAACCGAGACCTTTGTCAATTTTCCGGCTGCCTTTGGAGAAGCGGAAAGAGACCAATCCGTTCAACAGGTCGTGGAAATCCGTCCGGGCGAGGTATGGCTTCGTCTGGCAAATGGAACTTGTTTCCGGGTTACATCCCGGCAGGATCAGCCGGATTACCGGATTTCGAAATTCACAAAGGAAAGCGGGCTTTTATCTTCTTCCATTACCGCAATGTGGGGCGATGAAAAAGGCCGGGTCTGGATCAGCACACCGACCGGATTGCAAAGGCTTCGGTTTCCCGGGAATGATACCGACACACCCGAAAGAACTTCATTTTTTACAACGCCGGCCTTGCAGGTCCAGGCCTTTTGCCCCGACGATGATGCGGTTTGGGTGGGTATGCGTACCGGTGAAGTGTTTCGGATCATTGGCGATTGGACCGAGAAGGTTTGGGAGCCTGCCGGCGGGTCTTCTGCTGCCCGGGCAGTCCGGGAAATTGCCGTTCTGGCTTCGGGCGATCCGGTGGTGGCTACCGGCCAGGGCCTTCTGCATATCGACAGCAAAACACGCAAAGTGCAAGCATGGAACAGCCAGAACAGCGAGCTCCCTTCCGACAACCTGCTTTCCCTCTTCCCCGACAAAGCCGGCGACTGCTGGCTGGTTACCGACCAACGGGGTGTGACCCGTTTTCGGAGCGACCGGCAACGCTTTGTGCATTACCCCTTAAACCCGGAAATCCGATTGTCGATTTTGGAA
>DAIMEA010000379.1:0-4498 GCA_036725585.1 Prolixibacteraceae bacterium
GCCAAGCAGGGTCGTCGGTATATTCAATAACCAGGGTATCGTCGACGGTAATTCCGGTAGCATCGGGATGCAGCGCCGGGGGAATAAGCCCCGGCTCCCGGTAGCTTAGCCGGGCAAGCGGTGTTATCCCGTTATGAAGCAGAACGCTAACTTCTATCCCATCGGTTGGATCGATGGTTTCGGGCAGCAAAATTTCAAACTGACTCAGACCATCGTCGTTGGTGGGTTCCATTTCTAGCGTTATGGCATCCTGGCTGAATTCCTGTCCGGCAACGGTGTATACTTCCCGGGTAGCAACCAGGTTGGCCCAGACTTTGGCCTTCACAACAAAGGTATACCCGGGCACCGGTAACGAACCCGACTTCGCCTGCAGGGCAAACGTAGTCGTTTCGTTTTTTGTCAAAGGCTGGCTGATCCTCAGGATAGACTTTTCGGGCACATTTTCCTGACGTTCCCCGTAAACCTTCCATTCGAGAATGCCCTGGGCCGCTGTGCTGATGCAAAACAGGCGGATTTTGTTCGTAAGGACCGGGGGGAATGTGGTCTGGTTGTATTGATCGGGCAGTACGCCGTTGCCTGTGGCTTCTTCGATTGTTTTCCAGTCACCCTCGAAAATATCCCAGTATTGGAGGTACGAATCATAAGGAATGTGAATGCCCAGACCATCGGCCCACCAGTATACGTCCGTCGAATCGATCCGGTAATAGCTGTCGAATTCATACGCAACCCAGTTCCATTGATTGAAATACGCATCGCCCCTCCAGTTTCCGTAAGCTCCGGGGCCCTTATCGCCTGAGTTTTGCGGTTCGTACCCATCGTTGATTGCTTCGAGTTTTTCCCACGTCGACACGTACGATGTACTTCGCTGCAGGGCATGAGGTGCAATATTGTCCTGGGCCTGAAGAGGGTATAACGACACAAACCATCCCAGGATAATCCATGTCCCCAAAAGAAAAAATTTCATAAAAAAGTTTTAATCCGTCAATCGCTAATGCTGTTGGTCTTGATGGTCCGAACCGTAAATACCGGCCCGCCACGGTGACCATAATGCGGCACCAGTTTTACATCCACTTTTCCCCGGCCTATAGTCAGTCGGTCGGGGATGGGGTATGCGATATCGATAAATTTGCTTTTTGAAAGAGCGGAAATGTTTTCGGTCGCAATCCGTTCTCCTTCCACCAGGATATCGAAGGTTTTCGAACCGCTGTACCCGCCCCAGTATTCAAACACCAGGGAATTGGGTTCGTTGGGCAGGGTGCGCATGGTAAACGACATCCAGCCGCCCCGGTCGATCTCCCTGTATTTTTTTCCTTTAAATTCATCGTTCCAGCAGCGTTCGCCCTCAAAATGATGGTCGCGTTCGGGTTGCATTTCTCCCAACCGGAACAGATCGATGGTCTTTGCTTCCAGCTCTTTTTTACGGGCCTGTTCGGCTTCGTACTCTTCCTGGTAGGTTTTCCACTGTTCGTCGGTAAACAAATCGAAGTAAACCGAATAATGCCGGTCGTGGGTTTTGTAAAAAGGTTGAAACTCCACATCGCGGGGCCGTCCCACATCGTGCGAACGAAAAAGGTTGGATCCTTCATCCAACCGGGTCAGCCAGGTTTCGGGATTCCGGTCGCTCGTCATCAATACCGGCACATACATCGGGTCGAGGGAATTGGGATCCGGAACCGGCCCCAGATCACCCGCCATAACAAGGGGACCGTACATCAGGGCGATCCGGTTGGGATTGTCGGGCATGTTTTCCAGTCGAAGGGTGAAGGGAAAGGATACGGTAATCACATCTCCGTTATTCCATTCCCGGTTCAGGGCAACAAACGATCCGGGACTTTCCTTAACCCGCACCTTTTTCCCGTTCACCCGGATGGTCATACCTTTTTGGGCCCAATAAGGATAACGGACCTTCAGTGTAAAACGTACCGGTTGCTCACAGGCTATGGCCAGCGAGGTTTGCTGTTCATCGGGGAAGGATGTGCTTTGCCGCAATTTCACCCCTTTGGCGCTCCAGTTCAGCTCGGAGGCGATGAACTGGCCAACGTAAAGGGCTTCGTTGTTGTAATAGTAAATATTGCGGCTGTATTTCGAATGGTTCTCCATTCCGGTTCCCACGCAGCAGGTAAACCATTCGGGATCCTGGTATACCTTAAAGCCCCCCATTTCGAGCGAGAGGTTGTAAATGACATGACCGTTTTGGGGATGTTGCGACGACAGGATATGGTTGAACAGGGCCCGTTCGTAAAAATCGAATACTTCGGGGCGGGCTTCCCATAAAATCAGGTGCCGCGACAGTTTCAGCATGTTGTACACGTTGCAGCTTTCGGTCGTGTTGGCGCTAAGACGTTCATTCAGCGTGTCGGGCGGTCCGAAATATTCGTGGTTCCCGTTACCCCCGGTTACGTAGGAATGATGGTGTACCACCCTTTCCCAGAAAAATTCGGCCGTCTTCCGGTCGGTGCTGTCGCCGGTCAGTTCGTAGCGGCGTGCCAGGCCGATCAGCTTCGGGATTTGCGTATTGGCATGTTTGCCGGGTAATATATCTTTTCCTTCAGCCAAAGGATCGAGAATGGCTTTATGGTGAAACACACGGGAGAGTTCCAAAAATTTTTCATTTCCGGTACAGGCATATAGTTCCACCAGCGCTTCGTTGATCCCACCGTGTTCGCAATGCAGCATTTTCTGGATCTGCTCGTCGTTCAGGTTTTCCACAATGGTGGCCAGCCAATTGGCAAAGCGAACGTTGATTTCCAGCGCTTTTTGATTTCCACAGAATTTATAGGCATGAAAAAGACCGTCCATCACTTTATGTTGTGTGTAAAAGGGAACCCAGATCCCGTTGAGGTTAAAGCCCTGGGAACGGATATCCCCTTTGGCCACTTCTTCCTCAAGGATTCGTTTTCCGTCGGGGAAGGCGCCAATATAGCCCTCTCCATCTGCCTCCTGGCAATCGTAAAGCTCATCGACGATGTAATGAACCCTGCGGAGCAGTTCGGGATTGCGCGTTGTTTGGTACATAAGCACAATGGCCGTTAAATAATGGCCCAAACTGTGACCGGCAATGGTATTGTCCTCCCACCCATGGTAATGCTCTGCTTTGGGTTCCAGACCGGCTTCACTGCGAAATTTTGCCAGGAAACGGTCGGGTTCATAGGCCAGGAGGATTTCCTCGTTTTGTTGGGTAGCGTGGAGAAAAGGTCCGTCGAGCAGTGCGACATCGCCTATTTCGAACGGTAAAACGCGAAAATCGACCGCATCGCGCTGGCTCGTCTTTATTCGTTCCTCTTCCGGAGCGGGTGCACAGGATGTGAGACCCAGGATGGCTGAAACCAGGGACCATGACAGAATTTGCATTATTATCTTCATATTTTTCAAAATTATTATTTCAAAGCGTCGGGAAAAAAAACCAAATTTCTCTCTCATGTTCGGTTCTTTTTCGAAAAACGGAGCAAACTTTTACCCATTTCCAAGAACCTCCTTTTTCGGCACAAAAGGCATATCGTATGTTTAAAATACTAGCACAATTGTTTCTGCCCGCGGCCCCCAAAAGGAAAGCGGCATCGGGGATGCCGCTTCTGTAAGGCACCGGATGTTGCTCCGGGATCAATGAAACTAACTTACTTACTTAACAAAATCTATTCTGAGAAAATTTTCCTTTAAAAACCCAATACGAAATTGGGAATCCGTTTGCATTCTCACCGGCACAAATGTTCAAATTGTAGGAACATATGTTTGGATCGGGGAAAGGGAATTCAATAATGGTTCCTGTTCCGGAGGGCATAAGAGATTTAAGATGGAAATGCCCTTCATTTTTTTTACCTTTACAAGCAACCCACCAATCGTAAGGCTCGATGAACGCTATTAAAAAACATTGCCGCATCGTTTTTTTCTTTATCGCCCTGCTTCAACGAATCATTTTCGGCACTGCCGGGGTCACAGCACAAATCATATATACCGATCCGGAACCCGATCTTTATCTTCCGACACCCGACAGGAAAGATAAATTATACCCAATTGATATCGATAAAGACGCAAATGTAGATTTTGCTTTTTCATACGACGATATTGCTTTAAGTGGCTATATTAACATCATTCCCTACAATCAAACCGAATTTATTGGTCTGGAAATCGACGACTACATCGCTTCTCCCGACACCCTTTCGTACTACGATCCGATTGATGAGTCCCGGAACTGGATGAACAGAACCGATTTGTTGGTTACAATCGTTGAACATGATGTCACTATTTGGGGCGACAGCAACCATAAATTCATGGGCTTGCGGATAAAGAATGATTCCGGGTATCGCTATGGCTGGATCCGGATGAAAGATCAATGCACTCTTGCCGATTATGCCCTGAACAGCCAATACAACAGCCGGATTTTTGCCGGCGAAGGCATCTCTCCAAGGGTTGAAAACCTGAAAATATCGGATATTGACGATTTCAAAAACGGGCGGGACCTGAGCATCGAATTCGAACCCTTCCTTGGCGATCGCATCCT
>DAIMEA010000380.1:0-4485 GCA_036725585.1 Prolixibacteraceae bacterium
TTGCCATTGATGCGGCTTTAAAAGCCCGGGAACAATGGGCAGCGCTTTCGTGGCAGCACCGTGCATCCATCTTTCTAAAAGCGGCCGACCTGATTGCCGGGCCGTACCGGGCCAAAATAAATGCAGCTACCCTGCTCGGACAGTCGAAAAATGCCTTTCAGGCCGAAATTGATGCTGCCTGTGAACTGGCCGATTTTTATCGTTTTGGTGTGAAATGCATGACCGAAATTTACAGCATGCAACCCGATTCGGCTCCCGGAATATGGAATTACAACGAATACCGGCCCCTCGAAGGATTTGTGTTCGCCCTTACACCCTTTAATTTCACCTCCATTGCCGGAAACCTGCCGGCAGCGCCTGCCCTGATGGGAAATGTTTGTGTATGGAAACCATCAAAAACGGCAATTTATTCAGCCGCTGTTATCATGGAAGTTTTCCGGGAAGCCGGAGTCCCCGACGGCGTGATCAACCTGGTTTTTGCCAGCGGCCCTGTTGCTGCCGATACCATCCTGTCGCATCCCGATTTTGCAGGAATTCACTTTACCGGTTCCACCGGTGTTTTCCACAGTATTTGGAAGACCATTGGTGAAAACATAGGACGGTATCGCTCTTCCCCGTATTGTAGGAGAAACCGGGGGCAAGGATTTCATTTTTGCCGACCCCACCTGCAACATACAGGCCCTGGCTACAGCCTTTGTCCGCGGCGCATTTGAATACCAGGGGCAGAAATGCTCGGCAGCCTCGCGGGCCTACATCCCCCGGAGCATCTGGGATCGCTTCTGGGAAGAAGCCCAAAAGCAGCTCCACGAAATGAAGATGGGCCCACCCGAAGATTTTACCTGTTTTATCAACGCGGTCATCGACGAAGCTTCGTTCGATAAGCTTAAAGGTTTTATCGATCGTGCCCGCACCGATCGCGATGCAGAAGTGCTTTTTGGCGGAACCTGCGACAAGAGCACCGGTTATTTCATCGAGCCTACCGTTATTCTTGCAAAAAAACCCGATTACATTACGATGCAGGAAGAACTTTTCGGGCCGGTAATTACGGTATACATTTACGAGGACGATAAGCTAAACGAAATGCTTGATGTACTTGACCAAACATCGATCTATGCGCTAACCGGTGCCGTTTTTTCCCAGGATCGTTATGCCATCGAAAAAATCACAAAACGACTGAGTAATGCGGCCGGGAATTTTTACATCAACGATAAACCCACCGGCGCCGTTGTGGGGCAACAACCTTTTGGCGGGGCACGGGGATCGGGTACCAACGATAAGGCCGGGTCGGTGTTCAATTTTCTGCGGTGGACTTCCATACGGACCATCAAGGAAAATTTTGTTCCACCTGTTCATTTCATGTACCCGAGTTTTTTACCCGACAGCGATACTTAAGGTTTTTTTTGACAGAGAAACCTACGTTTTCGCTTGCTTTATTGTAGTTTTGTTTCTGGGTTAAGACGAAACAACCATGAAGCAAGTTTTTGTTCGTTTTTTAAGCAAATACAAGGTTTATCTGATCATTGTTGCCGTTTTCCTGATCTGGATGTTGTTTTTCGACGAATACAACTGGATCCGGATGGGAAAGGAAAGCAGAAAACTCCGGCGCCTGAAGCAGGAGACCGATTATCTTGAACAAAAAATCGAAAGCGACCGGTCCCGGCTCGATGCCCTGAAAAACGACACAGCCGAACTGGAGAAACTAGCCCGGGAAAAATATTTTCTAAAAAAGGAGAACGAAGACGTCTTTGTGATTATCGATCCGCAGGAATGAGCCCGGCACTGATAAAAATAGCGGGCATTGGTTTGTTGGTCCTGGCTGTTTTTTATTCCCGTCTTTCTGCCCAGGAGCCCACAAACTCCCCTTTTTTTATCAGTCTTGATTATCAAACGGGAGAAAACAAACCCCACCGGGAGATAGTCAAAAATCTGCGTTTTCCCTATCGGGCCATGAATTTGAAATTTGGCTGGCAAAGCATCGGGAAAAGCGACGGTGAGATTGCTTATCGCTATCCTGCTTATGGTTTGGGAATCAATGCCGCAACGTTTCAATCAACTGTTCTGGGCGAGCCGGTTTCTGTCTTTTTCTTCGCCTCTTTTCCCCAGATCACGACAAAATTCATGCGTACAGATCTGGAGATCGAGCTGGGATTTTCCCACGGAATCAACCCCTATCACTTGCTCCGGAATCCGGATAATTTTGCAACCGGTTCATCCGCCAATGCCCTGTTCGGACTTTATCTCGAACAATCGTTCCATCTTTCACCCCATATCGATTTTTTTGTCAGCGGAGGATTCAGCCATTATTCCAACGGGGCGCTCGCTTACCCCAACCTGGGCTTGAACGTTCCTTCTCTGAAAGCCGGCCTCCGGTATATTCACGAAGTCCCCCGCTACATAAAAAAAGAAAGAAAACCGAATTTCGCATCTCACGTTCAATGGATCTCCAGTGTTACCGGCGGGGTCAAAAAACTATTTAGTCCCAGTCCGACGTATCATGCCGTGGTGTTGAACACTTCGTTCTATCTGCAAACCGGATACAAACGCCGGATCGGTATCGGATATGAACTTTCATACAACGAGGCGATTAGGGGAATCTTTGCGAAACGCGATTATTCAGGGATGCAATTGCTGACCCATGCGGTTCATGTTTCGCATGAATTTCTTTTCGGGCGTTTTACCCTGTTAACCCAGCTGGGTTTTTACCTGGGCGATGCGCCTTCCGACACTTTTTATTTCGAGCGGATTGGACTGGGCTATTATCTATTTCCGCACGGCCGCGTTGTGCTGAATCTCAAGGCACATTACATTAAAGCTGAATACATTGAAGCAGGTTTTTGCTTCGATTTCAATTTTAAATGAACTTTTTTACCCGAGAATGGAAAATCAATTTGTTTTATTTCGATATTTTTCTAACTTGCTGATGAATACAGAAAGAGCCGATGAATTTGAACCTGGATATATTCAAAATCAGGACAAACAATGTTACGCCCCGGAAAGGAAGGATATTAATTGCCGAGCCCTTTCTGCCGGGTAGTTATTTTAACCGTTCCATTGTTTTTCTGGTCGAACACAACAAGGAAGGTTCGGTGGGTTTTATCCTCAATAAGCCGGTCGATTTTCCGGTCGATGAGTTTTACAAGGAATTTCCGAATTACCATCATACTTTATACATGGGAGGCCCTGTGAACATCGAGTCGGTTTATTTTATCCACACACTGGGAACCAAAATTCCCGGAAGCGCCCACGTCATGGAGAACCTTTACTGGGGAGGCGACTTCGATGTACTGAAACAACTGATCCGAAGCGGTAAGGCAACCCCCCGGGAGGTGCGGTTTTTCCTTGGCTATTCCGGGTGGAGCGAGAATCAGTTAAGCGAGGAGCTCGAAGAAGATTCCTGGCTGGTAAGCGATATCGATACCGAACTGGTGATGAAGAACAATGAAACCATGTGGAAAGAAATGGTCAAACAGGTGGGCGGGCGATATCTCCTTTGGGAAAACTATCCCGAAAATCCTTCCATGAATTAAAAACCGGGATGGATCTCGTCGAACGCATTCAGAATGTCTTTCCGGACCCCGTCGAAATAACGTCTTGACTCGTAGCCTTTAATAAAGAATATTCCGTTCGTACCCGCGGTAAATGCTTCCGTGGCCTGCAGGAGATGGTGGGCGTTGATATTTTCTTCCTCCCGGATGGTTTTGTTCCTCCGTACCAGTTCGTCAATTATGGGCTGACGGAGCAGTCCCTGGGTCGTTCCGGCCAACAGCGCGGGGGTTTTCACCGTATTGCCTTCAACAAGAAACAGATTGCCCAGATAGGTTTCGGTTATCTGGTGCTGCTGGTTGCATATCAGGCAGTCGGAAGCTCCCTGCCGGTCGAGATACATTTTTACCAGCTTGCGGTATTCCCGCTCGGGCGAAGGCAGACGTGCTGCCAGTCCTTCGGGCTTGTTCAGCGCGGGCGGAGGGAAAAGAAGGGCCACATTTTTTGACGGATGAAACAGGAACGGGTCGGGTTCGACGATGATTTTCTCGGTTGTTTGCCCGGTTTCGCTATCTTTTTGAAAAATCAGATGACAACGTGCTTTTTGGTAACACTTGTTGCGGATCAGGATTCGTTTTATTTCGCTGCTGAGGATCTCACCGCTCTGGTCGGAAAGCAAAGAGGAAGAAAGATCATAAATACCGGCAAAATAATGCAGACGGCGAAGGGTTTCGCCCAAAAACAAGATACCGGTTCCCGAGCTGAGAAGGGTTTCCTGAAATACAATGGAATGCATGCCGTACGGGACGAATTTTTTTTCATCTTCGGCGATTTCCCGGATTATCCCGTTGTGCCAGATGTATTTGGGCAACAACTCCGTCATTTCCGATTCAATGGAGGATTTTGAAAATCATTTCCCGTTGCAGTTCCGCCGGATCGGCCGAAGCAGCGCCGATTCCCTTCGACTTCATATCGAATTCCCGAAGAATACCCACAATTTCG
>DAIMEA010000381.1:0-4468 GCA_036725585.1 Prolixibacteraceae bacterium
ATTTTCATCAGAATAAAACATTTAACATATTGAATATCTTTTGGATCGAAAGGTCGCTCTTTTAACAAAATTTCGTCCGAATGGAACTCATCCCGATAACATCGGGATTCATGCGTGTTTCCCGATATCGGGACAGGTCGTGTTTTTCTGCAAACATGTTCGTTTCATTCTCTTATTTTTTATTGCCAGGTATTAAAATATAAGGAAAAATTCAATAATTGCATTTTAGTCGGACCGTAGTGATTTATTATAATTCCATGGTCGTAATAAATCAGGAATCGACAGTGCTAATCCCTCACGCTCCGCCAAAACCAAAGCCTTGCAATGTATTGCGGGGCTTTTTTGTTTTCATTTTTGTACCTTTAATGCCGGAAACAAAAACAACACATGAGACCACTGTATCTTTTCCTGTTCACCCTTGGCGCGGCGCTTTTGGGCTTTGTCGTTCCGGTTTCGGGCCAAAGCGCTGTCCCGGAAGCCGGGCCCGGCCTTTATCATCTCTTCATTGGCACCTACACCGGTGAAGGGAGCGCGGGCATCTACCGTTCGGAATTCGATTCCCAAAGCGGGAGCCTTTCGGAACCGGAACTGGCAGCTACACTACAGCATCCCTCCTTCCAGTGCACTGCCGGCAACAGTTCTTTTCTGTGGTCGGTAAGCGAATCGTGGGAGGGTGCCGGTCAGGTAGCGGGCTATGCCCTCGACCGGTATACCGGAGCCCTGAATTCCACCGACACTCTGAGTTCGCTCGGGCTTGCCCCCTGCTATGTAGCTTTTCATGAGCCCTCGGGAACTCTACTCACAGCCAATTATTCCAGCGGCCATGTCGCCGCTCTGCCCGTCGGACCGAAGGGGAAAGCGAACGGACCGGGCTTTGTGCACGCCCACTCGGGCAACGGGCCCGTGGCTTCGCGACAGGGAGAAGCGCATGCCCACTGTATCGTTGTGGGCCCGGGAGAACACTACCTGTACTCGTGCGATCTGGGAGCCGACAAAATCTACGTATATACCCTGCAAAACCAGCAACTGGTCGTCGACCGGGAAATCAAAACCCGGCCGGGTGCCGGTCCCCGCCACCTGGCCTTTCACCCGGGCGGGCGCTTCATGGCCGTGGTGAACGAACTGAACGGGACCATCGAGACCTATTTACCCGATGCCGACGGATGCTATGCCCGTTTCCATAAAGTTTATTCCACCCTCCCCGAAACGTTTGCCGGCTTCAACAAAAGTGCCGACATCCATTTCACCCCCGACGGTTCATTCCTGTATGCCTCCAACCGGGGTCACAACAGCATCGCGATCTATTCTGTACATCCCGAATCGTATGATCTTGAACCGGCAGGCTGGCAGACCAAAGACTGCCACACCACCCGAAATTTTGCCATCGACCCTACAGGAACATTCCTGCTGGCCGCCAACCAGGATGCAAACCAGGTGGTGGTATTCCGGATCAACCCCCAAACCGGACAACTCAGCGACAGCGGCCACCGGATTGGCGTGTCGCGCCCCGTTTGTTTGACACTGATTAAGAAGAATTGATTTCAGATTTCAGATTTCAGATTTCAGATTTCAGATTTGGGCTGCCCCGATCTTCAATTCTGCTGCGCGATTATTCAGACTTCTGGCGAACAATATACCGGGAGGGAAAATATTTAACGAATAAGATTTAACTTTGATCACGAAGTACTAAAATCAAGGAGATGAAAAAAATCATGGTACACCTGGCAAACGGGTTCGAGGAGGCCGAAGCGGTGGTTCCGGTCGATGTGTGGCGCAGGGCGGGCTACGGCGTGCATACGGTTTCGATGGAAAAGGGGCTTGCGGTGAATGGCTCGCACAACATCACCCTCATTGCCGACGTGTTGTTCGCCGAGGCGGTATACGACGATGCCGACCTGATTTACCTCCCCGGGGGCATGCCCGGGGCATCAAACCTGAATGCCCATAAAGGATTAAAGGAAAAAATCAACCAGTTTTACCTGCAGGGGAAATACCTGGCCGCTCTATGTGCCGCCCCGTTGGTATTGGGGCACAGCGGACTGCTCGAAGGGAAGCGGGCCACCTGTTTCCCGGGCTTCGAAAACGAACTCTATGGCGCTAAGGTATCGGGCAAAGCCGTCGAAATTGATGGGAAAATTGTGACCGGCAAAGGCATGGGTGTAGCCCTGCCCTTTGCCCTGGCTGTAGTAGCCCTGTTTTCGGGCGAAGAAAAAGCGAAGGACCTGGCCGCCCGCATGCAGTACTGAGAAACCCCGATCGGGCCGTGCCGGAAAGAAATAATACCGGCTCAAAAACAAATCATCATCTGGAACTTAGTAAAGATCCAGGAATTATTGTCGTCATACCTACAAATATTCTGGAGGTTTTTGAACTATTCCAAAATGTTTTTAGAATTATACCACCAACACAGGTTCCCGAACGATTACCTGTTTCTCGCCGGTGAACAAAAAGGAGTTGATGGACCGTTTGAACTGTATGCCGGCGCCCATATGGTTAAGCTGGTCGATCAGGACATACAACTGGCTGCGGGAAATGCCCAGATCTTCGGAAAACTCGGCCGGATTACCCGTTTTTTGGTCGGAAATAAGCTGGACCATTTTGCGTAGGGTATACGCTTCTTCATTAACTTTCATTGCTTTAGTTTTAGGGTTAATGCTCACTATGTACGAAATTTGAGGTTCATTTGTTGTGCTTTCCTCAAATATAGAAAATGAAAACAAAAAATAAAAGGATCCGGTAAAAAAGTCTTTCGGGAAGGTGTGCAATAATCGTATGTTTAAGCCGGTTGGGGCTGTTTGTTTCGAAAAATATTCTAATTTTGGGAGAGATTTCCGAATGCTTCAATCCAATTCGCCATGAAAAGAATGTCGATGTTGTTTCTCTATTGTCTGCCGCTGTTTCTGCAAGCCCAGGAAGGCCTTCATGCTTCGGGCGGCGACGGCTCCGGTAGTGGGGGCTCCTTCAGCTTCTCCTTCGGTCAGTTTGCCTTTGAAAACTTTTTCGCGGGCAGCAGCTCCATAGAACAGGGCGTGCAACATCCCTGGGAAAACGACGTGGTGCCGCCCCTGTATGCCCTCTTCGATTCCACCCTGCAGGACGGCGACCTGCTGTGCTACAACGCCCGGGTAAACCTGAGCGTGGCAGGCGACGAAGGCCCGGTACTCGTGCCCCTCGGGGCCCGGTCCAATTTCATTGCCGCCGGCTCCATCTCTTTTCTCCATGGTTTTCATGCCCAGCACGGCAGCTATGTGCACGGCAGCATTACCACCGATGGCACCTTTTGCGACGGGATGATCGTGAGCGTCCTTCCCATGTTGCCGCCTGTGGCCAAAAGCGTCCTCGCGCCGGAACAGAAAACATTCGGAGCGGACCTTGCCCCGGGCTTGGACGTGAAACTCTATCCCAATCCCAACCCGGGTCGCTTCACCCTTTCCCTTTCCCATTCCGAAAACGAGGTTGGGGTTACGGTGTACAACCTGGCGGGCGCCCGCGTCTATCAATCGGGACAGCTGAGGGAAAAACAAATCGAAATCGATCTGCCCTATGCCCAAAACGGGGTGTATTTTGTAAAGGTGGATGGCGGCAATGCCCATTTTGTGAAAAAAATGATCGTAGGGGATTAACCCCGAAAACCTTCCTTTACGATAACAGAACAAAAATAAGGGGAATGGAACGCGGATGACGCGGATTTTCCAACGCGGATGACGCGGATTTTATTCCGTTACGATCCAGGTTGCTTTGCATCCGCATCATCCCCGTTCCGACAAACCTTGTAGATCACCAAAGAACCTGCACTACCACCGGGAAATGGTCCGAAGGATAGCGTCCGTCGCTTTGACCGGTCGGTACGCTGTATTTTTTCACCCGGAAATGCCGGCTCACAAATACATAGTCGATCCGTTCGGCAAATAGTGTGTCGGTACGGAAGCCGTTGTAGGTGCTAACGGGCCCGGCGGGCGGCTCTCGGCTTATATCGTACGCATCCGACAAAAGCGTTCGGATGGTTTGGATCTGTTCCGTTTCGGGGGTGGAATTGAAGTCGCCCGTGCAGATTACCGGGGCATTTCCGGCAATTTCGCTTATTTTCTTTTTCATCAGTTTTCCCGATTCCACGCGGGCCTCGGGGTCTTCGTGATCGAAATGCACCGAAAAGAAGAATAAATCTTCCCCGGTAGTTTTGTCGTGAAACTTTGCCCAGGAACAGATCCGCCGGTAGCGGGCCCTCCAACCATACGAAGGAACATCGGGCGTTTCGCTCAGCCAGAAATTCCCGCTGTCGAGCAGGGTAAAGCGCTCCTTCCGGTAAAAGATGGCCGAATGTTCGCCGGCCTCTGCCCCGTCGTCGCGCCCCACCCCTACGCGGTCGTATTCCGGCAGGGCGTCGAGGTCGCGTAATTGACCGATCAGCCCTTCCTGGGTGCCGAAAAGATCCCACTCACCACTACGTATCAACGCCTTAACTGTCTCC
>DAIMEA010000382.1:0-4460 GCA_036725585.1 Prolixibacteraceae bacterium
AAAAAAAGATCGAACGTTCGTTTCCTTCTTCCCAAAGGCGAATGGCGCCATTATTCCGGTCAACCAGAACATATTTGTATTCCAGGGGAAATTCAATTGTATCGGCATCTATTTCAATGCTCCAGCAGGGATAATGCGTCGAAGACAAGAGTACGGGTTTTACCCAATTCCCCAAAACCGCAGTGTTGCCCACAATGCCAAGGGTCATTGATGGCGGAATACGCGGAGCCTGAAGGGTAAAAGCGATTGCAGCAGGGCTTGCTTGTTTTTGTTTTGTGCCTGATTTTTTTGGGGGTTTCATGAGCACATCCGTAAACATACGGGAAAACAGAACCCGATCGGGATCGCTTTGTGGGCGCCAGAAATCGCGAATGTCAACCCGGTCCCGGTCGACAGCCCTGAATGTACGGTTGTTTCCCCCTTCCCAGACAAGCGACGAAGAGTCGTTGCGAAGGAAATATTTGTACGTGAAGTTTTCCCCCTGTTTGCAGCAGAATGTCATTTCCCACTCTCCGTTTCCCAAATACTGCATCGGAAAAGCCCGATGGGGATCCCATTCCCCAAGTGTTTCCGACGACCCCGACATCCAGAGCGATTGCCCCCACGATGTTTCATAATTGATGTGAAAAGTTAATTTCATGGCAAATGTTTTTCCTCTGTTGTTTTACTCATCCCTGACATACACAAATGCTAAATCAATTTCGTAGTATTTTCCATCAAAACAAAGAATCCCGATCAGTTATTTTCTGAAAAATGAAGGATTGTACAACACCGTTGTTTTCAAATGCCTGCTCAAGCTTTTTTATGGCTCACGACGATATAATTATTTTTTTCTGTCTGCATTCAATTAAAAAAAAGCTGCCCGTTGAAAAACAGGCAGCCGGTAGTTTTTTATCTTGTGATGCATTCAAATTACTCGAGCAATTCGTAATCGTGCATCGATTTCATAAAGGATACGAAATCGTTTTTCTGTTCGGAGTCCATCCAGGCCATTGCGCTTCGGGGATGCTCGTTTAATGCCCCGGTAATCAGATAGGGGATATGGTAACCCCAGTCGATTTTTTGCTGCCAGGGCAAAACTTGTTCCTGGATGGCTTTCAGTAAGGGTAGAAGCCTGTATTTTGGATTTTTCAAAAAGGCAATCAGAATTTCGATGGGACAGTTCCCCGCTCCCCGACCCATGCCCAGAAGGGTGGCATCGAGCATATTGGCGCCATGGATGATGGCCGAAATAGTGTTCGACATGGCCAGTTGCATGTTGTTATGGGCATGAATTCCAATCACTTTATCGGGCATTGCTTCTTTGTATTGATTCATCAATAACTCAATGGTTTCGCAATACATGCTGCCAAAGCTGTCGACCAGATAGAAAATAGGAACCCTCGATTTGGCAATATCCGACAAAGCCTCATTGAGATCTCGTTCATTAACTTTGGATACGGCCATAAGATTAATGGTAGTTTCATACCCCCTATCCATGCAATGATGGGCAAGGGAAATAGCTTTATCCATTTGGTGTGCATAGCAGGCTACCCGCATCATGGTGATGGCGCTTTCTTCCTTGGGCGGAATATCGTCGAAATCGATCCGTCCAATATCACACATGGCCGAGAGTTTCACTTTTGGCTCGCCATCGCCGATAACCCGACGAATATCTTTGTCGTCACAAAATTTCCATGGCCCCACTTCTTTCCGGGAGAACGCATGTTCGCTGCTTTTGTATCCGATCTCCATATAATCGATCCCGCCTTCTACACACGCATCGTAAACACTTTTTACAAATTCATCGCTGAACTGCCATTTGTTCATAAGTCCTCCGTCGCGGACGGTACAGTCCAGTACTTTAATTTCTTTTCGAAACATAATAGAATATTAATGATTATTGGTTTGTTTGAGTATTTCCAGCTCCTTTGCAATGTTGTGATCAATCAGTTTTCTGAATATAAGCGCATAAGCTTCGGCGTCGAGCCCCATTTGGGCGGCCCATTCCGAACGTTCATCAATAACCTGATTCTTTCGCTCTTCGGCAATGATGGCGTCTTCTGTCTTCTCTTTGAATTGTACAACGGCTTTTACGTATTCGTAACGAAGGGCAAAAAGCCGGATCAATTCCCGGTCAATCCAATCGATCTCTTCCCTGATTTCTTCGAGGGACAAACAATCCCGTGCATTTTTCCTTTCTTTTGCCACCGTTTTGTTATTTTGAAATATTTTTCGAGTAATAATAATGAATTTGAAATTATTTACGGCAAAAATATAAAAAATTCGTATTCGATAATGATTTTTATTTTTATATACAGAAAATGTAAAAAATGCGAATGTACGACGATCCATTTTTGCAACGATCGATGTATAATGGGATGTAATATGAAAATAGATAAAAAACAAGTCGCTCTAATCGAACGACTTGCTTCTAAAAAAAACCAACGTGCTTCCTTGTGGTTTTTCAATTTAAAATCAATTCAACCTGCCCGGCACTTTTTGTTTCTTCCACCCGGTACGAACGGGCAAAATTCAGGATATGATTCACACATCTATCGGGTGCCTTATAAACATCGTCGGCCGGCGAAAGAATTTTCCGGCGGATTTCGATTTTTTCAGGATGGATCAGGTTGAAATAATAGAGTAACGTAGAATTTTTCATCATAGGCAAACAATTATGTTTTTATTTCCATAACGTTTGCCACCGGATTATAGTATGCAACCTGCAAAAAAAAAGCAGTTATTTTGTTAAGATCAATCCTTTCTCTGTGATAATTTTCCGTAGATTGATCAGGGCATACCGCATCCGACCCAGCGCAGTATTAATGCTGACATTCGTTTGTTCGGCAATTTCCTTGAAGCTTAATCCCTGATAATGGCGCAAAAGCACGACCTGGCGTTGGTCGTCGGGAAGTTCATCTACCAAATCACGCACTTCGGACAGGATCTGTTCGCTGATCAACATTTCTTCGATGTTTTGGTCCGAAAAGCGGGGCGAATTGAACAGATCCACTTCGGTGGCATCGTTCGAAACCGTATTGATGCTTTTCTCCCTGCGGAAATGGTCGATAATCAGGTTGTGGGCAATCCGCATCACCCAGGAAACAAATTTTCCGTTATCCGTATATTTTCCGAGATTTAAAGAGCGGACCACTTTGATAAAGGTATCCTGAAATATATCTTCGGCCAGATGATAATTCTTAACATTGATGAGGATGTACGAGAAAACCTTGTTCTTGTACCGGTTAATGAGAAGCTCGAGTGAAATAAAATCACCACTTAAATAGTTTTGAACCAACTCATTATCGCTAAGCTTTTGCTTGTCGATCATTACCTTATTTTTAAATGTTATTTAAGGTAGAGTTGTTTCTATAGGGTGCTCCTTCTATTTAAATGGTGAAACAAAATGTTAACTTTGTCCAAAAATACGGAAATTTCGCAAATCAGCAAATTTTTTCTGTTAAATGTCACAATTGAATCATCTTTCTGATCAGATCCACATCAAAGGGGCACGGCTTCATAACCTGAAAAATATCGAATTATGGATTCCCAGGAACCGGTTGACGGTTATTACCGGGGTTTCGGGGTCGGGAAAGTCGTCGCTCGCTTTCGATACTCTTTTTGCCGAAGGCCAACGGCGTTATGTGGAAAGTTTATCATCGTATGCCCGGCAATTTCTGGGGCGAATCAATAAGCCTGAGGTTGATTATATCCGGGGAATTCCACCGGCCATTGCCATCGAACAAAAGGTGAACACGCGAAATCCCCGATCTACAGTAGGGACATCGACCGAGATATACGACTACTTAAAGCTGCTCTATGCCCGGATTGGAAAAACCATCTCGCCTGTTTCCGGGAATCCGGTTATGAAGCACAGCGTTTCCGACGTAAGCGATTATCTTTTATCGTTGGGGGAGGGGACCCGTGCCCTGATTCTGACTCCATTCCGGGTTCATCCAAACCGAAAGCCCGAAGAGGAAATCGGTTTGCTGTATCAACAGGGTTTCACCCGGCTTGAATACCGAAACGAAATTCTGCCCATCGATTCGGGTGCGCTGATTGAAAAGATATCGGTCCGGGCCGGAGAGCTGAATCTGGTTATTGACCGGGTAGTGGTTCAAAGCGACGATGATACGCTCAGCCGAATGTCTGATTCAATACAATCGGCTTTTAACGAGGGGAATGGATTGTGTTTGGTGAAATCTTTTCACGATGAAGAGGTACATGAGCGTTTGTATTCCCATAGTTTTGAGCTCGACGGATTGGTTTTTGAGGAACCTACAGTCGATATGTTCAGTTTTAATAATCCGGTGGGTGCGTGTCCGCGGTGCGAAGGGTACGGGAAAGTAATCGGAATTGATGAGGATCTGGTTATTCCGAATAAGATGCTCTCCGTTTACGACGACGCCATAGCCTGCTGGAAAGGGGAAAAAATGAGTGAGTGGAAAGACGAACTGATCCGCAATGCCTCCCGTTTT
>DAIMEA010000383.1:0-4459 GCA_036725585.1 Prolixibacteraceae bacterium
ATTTTAAACGTGCTTTACAACGATGTGCTTAACGTTTCACCCGATAATTTCAACGATCCCAACCGCGACCGCTATATCCAAAGTAAAGGTCATGCAGTGGAAGCGCTTTATGTTGTATTGGCCGATCAGGGATTTTTCCCCGAAGCAGACCTTGAAACAATGTGCCGGTACAAATCGCCCTACGTGGGGCACCCAACCCGAAAAGTGAAGGGAATCGAGTTTAATACCGGTGCACTGGGGCATGGGCTTCCCATTAGTGCAGGTATTGCATTGGCTGGGAAGAAGGATAAAGCTACTTACCGTGTGTTCACACTTATGGGAGATGGGGAACTGGCAGAAGGTTCAAACTGGGAGGCAGCAATGCTGGCCGTTCATTATAAACTGGATAACCTGGTTGCCATTCTCGACAACAACACCCTGCAAATTACCGGGAGAAATTCTGAGGTCTGTAACCCTGATCCGATTGATGAAAAATGGAAAGCATTTGGCTGGAACGTTGTTCATGTTAACGGGCACAATATTGCCGAATTGCGCAAAGTGCTGAATGAAGCGCCAACTGTTCAGGGGAAACCAACTTTTGTTATTGCCCATACAGTGAAAGGGAAAGGGGTAAGTTTTATGGAAGATGTTAAAAAATGGCATCACGGCGTACCGTCGGATGAAGAGTATGAGAAGGCAGTCAATGAATTGAAAAAGCAATTATACCCCTAAATCCCCAAAGGGGACTTTTTTTTCGAACAAAAAATGACATAAATGAACATTAAAGATAAACTTATAAAAGGTAAGGCCAACCTCGAAATCTATTCCGAAACACTCATCGAACTTGGGCTGGCCGATAAAAATGTTATGGCAGTAACGAGCGATTCCCGCGGATCGGGCAAACTTGTACCCTTTGCTGAAAAGTTACCCGATCAGATTGTGGAAATCGGCATTGCCGAACAAAACCTGGTTGGTGTTGCTGCCGGTTTGGCTTCAACTGGTAAAAAAGTGTTTGCAACTTCTCCCGGTTGTTTTCTGGCTACACGTTCGCTTGAACAGGTAAAAAACGATGTGGCTTATTCAAATTACCCGGTCAACCTGGTAGGGATCAGTTCCGGCGTAAGTTACGGGGCCCTTGGCTCAACGCACCATTCAATACACGATGTTGCAGTATTGCGCGCCATTCATAACATGATTGTCATCGTTCCTGCCGATAACTTCGAGACCCGTGAAGCTGTGAAAGCAGCTGCGGCATTAAATAAACCGGTTTACCTGAAATTTGGCAAGAAAAACATGCCACACCTGCATTCCGATGATGAGGTTTTCGAAATAGGTAAAGCCTTAACCATTGTTGATGGCCCTGATGTTGCTTTCATTGCCTGTGGCGAAACGGTTGCCCCCGCATTTGAGGCAGCAAGGCAACTTCATGAAAAGGGGATCAGCGCCCGCGTGATCAGCATGCACACCATTAAACCGCTCGATACCGAAACTGTTTTGAAAGCAGCCAAAGAATGTAAAGCAGTGATTGCCGTGGAAGAGCACAGCATTAACGGGGGATTGGGCGAAGCATGTGCATCAACTATCCTCGAAGCAGGAATATCTGTACCGTTTAAACGGGTTGGAATCCTCGATGAAGAAACTGTTGCAGGGTCACAGGCTGAAATTTTTCAGCATTATGGAATATCAGCGGAAGGACTATATAAATTAGCTTTGAACCTTATAAATCATTCATAAGAAATGAAAAACAGATATTATTTCAGAATTTTAAGTGTAGTCGTTTTCTTCTTTTTTGGGGGATTTTACCAGGCGCTAAATGCACAACCCGAACAAAAGAACAGGGTTATCATATTGACAGATATTGAAGCCGATCCCGACGATACACAGTCGTTGGTCCGGTTGCTCTTGTATTCCAACCAAATCGATATCAAAGGAATTGTTGCCACAACATCTTGCTGGATGACTTCCGATGTTCATCCTGAATCCATTCAAAAGGTTATTGATGCATATAGCAAGGTACAGCCAAACCTGCTGAAACATGAACCCGGTTTTCCCGATGCACAAACATTATCGGCACTGGTAAAACGGGGTTTGCCCAATTATGGAATGAAAGGCGTTGGCGATGGGATGGATTCCGAGGGCTCCGACTGGATCATTAAAGTGCTGGAAGAAGACGATGAACGCCCCTTGTGGATTTCGACCTGGGGAGGCGTGAACACGCTTGCGCAGGCCTTATTTAAAATTGATAAAACCAAAAGTAAAAAGGAAGCCGACAAGTTGATTGCAAAGTTAAGAGTGTATACTATTTCGGACCAGGACGACAGCGGGACCTGGATCCGAAACAAATTCCCCGGCCTGTTTTACATTGTCAGCCCGGGCGATGATTACGGAAGTGCAACCTGGACAGGCATCAACAGCTTCATTAAAGGGATTGACAACACAACAATCAGCAACAGTTGGATAGCAGAAAACATTCAACAAGGCCATGGACGGCTAGGGGCCGCTTACCCCGATGTGGCCTGGGGAATGGAAGGCGACACGCCGGCTTTTCTTTCGCTGATTTCCAATGGGCTGAACAATGCCGAACGCCCTGAATGGGGTGGCTGGGGCGGAAGGTATGAATTGTATCTGCCAGACTTTTCAAACACGAAAAAAGGAGGTTCTATTGTACCCATTGCCCCCGAAACACGCGAAATTTGGACAAACGCTTACGATAGCTATACTCCTTATATTTCTCAGGAATATGGAAGAGCCGTAAAACAAGGCCCCGATTCATTTAATGATTTTAAAGCAACTTTGTGGCGCTGGCGCGATGATTTTCAAAACGATTTTGCCGCTCGTATGGATTGGTGTTTCATGTCGTTTGAAGAAGCTAACCATCCGCCTGTACCTGTATTAACGCATCCCGAAGAAATCACAGTAAAGTCGGGGCAGAATTTTACTCTGGATGCTTTTGATACGACAGATCCCGATGGGGATAGTTTTAGTTTCCTTTGGTTTAACTACCCCGAAGCCGGAAGTTTTAACGAGCTAATTAAGGTTAATGGTACTGAAAATGCACACATGGCAAATTTTACTGCGCCAAAAGTAAACCAAGAAGAGACAGCCCATTTTATTTTAAAAGTGACCGATAAGGGTGAACCGGCACTTACCCGGTATAAACGGGTAATCGTAACCATTTTGCCGGAATGATAAATCAATGAAACTATTTGTATAATGGGCTAAAGCCCGGGATAGTGCATATACCAGCCTATCCTCCGCCTTAAAAGGCGGAGTTAGTAAAAGTCCTCATCGATAAAAGTTTAATCATTTAAAGCATCTGCTGTCAAAATAGAAAGTCTTCATTAACACCACGCTTGCGCCACCGCTAAAGCTATAGGCGGCACGCGGTTAGCGTGGTGACAGAACAGAATACTAAATGGAACGCGGGCTTTAGCCCACATGCAAATATTTTACATAAAAGCCCGATTTCCAGTATTTCACCTTTTGTGCCGTTGATTTTTATTCAATGTAACTTCAATGTTATTGAAAACCATGGGTATTGAACACCTGTTGAAATAACCGGAAGAGCGTTGATATTGTATGAACCAGTTTAGAAATATATTTAACCCGGCAGAATTTCTTCCGGGCTTTTTTACGGATAATATATTGATTACTACTACTGGTTTAGTAAAACATACGGATGGTTAAATGTTGGGATTAAAAGTAGTTTTTATGTTAAGCGATTAGTAGTTTTGGCTAAAAACCAAATTATTCAGTATGAAGAATTTCATATAAGATTTACTGACAATTGGTATCGCGTTATTTTTAAAATAAATATTTAAAAATTGTGAAAAACTAGGGATTTTAATAGGGTCAAATGCCAGATATATAATTTGTTATGAGAATATTCTTGCCTTTTTTTGTTTTCTTCCTTTTTACTATTGGAAGTTACGCGCAAAAAGCAGTCTTGCACACAAGTGGGGACGTTAAGTTTTTTAGCGGGACCAGCGCACTGGTTAATGCATATGCCGCAGCCACTACAGGAGATACAATTTACCTGTCGGGTGGGGGATTTACTTCGCCGGGAACTATCGATAAGGGTTTACGCTTATATGGTGCAGGTCATTATCCCGATTCAACACAGGCTACTTATAAGACCATTTTGAACGGAAACACCACATTGAGTGAAAATGCCGACGGTATGTACATGGAAGGATTTGAATTGAATGGTTATTTATATACGACCTCTAATAATCAGGTTGACCAGTTTACGATGAAATATTGTTTAATATCAGGTGATGTCAACATACAGGGAAGCCTGACAACCCCAAGTAAGAACTGGATATTTATAAATTGTGTAATAAAAGGAACTGTATATTTGACCAACGGGATTAATATCGCTATATACAACAGTTTATTGGCAAACCGAATTGTAAGTTCTTATGGGAATACCCTTTTCAATAATATTTTAATGTTTAATTATATTGGTACAGGTGGATAT
>DAIMEA010000384.1:0-4441 GCA_036725585.1 Prolixibacteraceae bacterium
TTCCCCCTGATGATGGCTCGCCGAAACTACATATTCGATACCATCCGTTCGGTTTTCCTGTTATACGGTTACCAGCAAATTGAAACACCCGCAATGGAAAATCTTTCCACACTGATGGGAAAATACGGGGAGGAAGGCGACAAACTTTTATTCAAAATATTGAATTCTGGCGATTATCTAACCCACGCAACCGAAGAATTACTCCTTCAGAAAGATGCCACAAAACTCACTTCCCAGATTGCAGAAAAAGGTCTGCGTTACGATTTGACGGTTCCGTTTGCCCGTTTTGTCGTGCAAAACCGAAACGAACTGGTCTTCCCATTTAAACGCTTTCAAATACAACCGGTTTGGCGGGCCGATCGTCCGCAAAAGGGACGCTACCGCGAGTTTTATCAATGCGATGTAGATGTAATTGGAAGTGATTCGCTCCTTAATGAAGCGGAATTGGTTGGAATTGTGGATGACGTTTTCCGCCGTTTGAACATACGGGCTGCTCTGAAAATAAACAACCGGAAAATTTTAGCCGGAATTGCCGAAACGATTGGCTATCCGGAAAAGTTGGTCGAGATCACCACAGCCATCGACAAGATGGAAAAAATGGGTTTGGAAAAAGTGCGTATCGAACTTGCCGAAAAAGGAATTTCTCTTCCGGCTATTGAGAAACTGCAACCTATTCTGCTTTTGGAAGGCAGCAACGAAGTGAAACTTGGGAAAATTGCCCGGATTGTTGCCCAATCCGACACCGGAATAAAAGGGGTTGAAGAAGCCCGTGCACTCTTTGGAATTCTTTCGAGAATGGACATCCATCTTCGGGTTGAGCTGGATTTAACGCTGGCAAGGGGACTTAATTATTATACGGGTTCAATTTTTGAGGTAAAGTCCCTCGATATGGAAATCGGAAGCATTACCGGAGGGGGCCGCTACGACGACCTTACCGGCGTTTTTGGCCTGCCGGGGGTTTCGGGTGTGGGTATCTCGTTTGGCGCCGATCGTATTTTTGACGTGATGACCCATTTGAATTTGTTTCCTGAAGAAACAGAAACAACGACCCGGGTATTGTTCATTAACTTTGGCCAACAGGAAGTATCCGGTCTTTTCCCGGTCATTAACCGTATCCGGAAAGAAGGAATCTCATGTGAACTTTACCCGGAAGCCGACAAAATGAAAAAACAAATGAGCTATGCCGATCGCAAAAAAATTCCCCTGGTCGTTATGGCAGGGGAAGAAGAGAGAAAAGCCAGAACCTTTTCGCTGAAAAACATGAAAACGGGAGTGCAGGAAACTGTTTCCGAGCAACAATTGCTGGAAGCAATCCGAAGTATTTCCCATCGTTAACGTCCGCTTCCCGGGTCCTCTTTCTGACGATATTCCTTTAGCAGGTGTTCCCGAAAACTGAATTCCGCCTTATAAAGGGCAACCACCTTTTTCGGTGGCAGAACCTTGAGAAATTTCTCATTGTACTCGATCAGCAACTCGGATTCCTTTTTCATGAACGAAGCCATTTTACGCGATAGTTCGGTGTATTCCGCATCGGTCAACTTGGATGCATCGCCGTTGATGTTTTTTTCGGTTTCGCGGCGTTCGTTCATTAACGCAAATTTCTTTTTCTCCAGCTCATTGTAAAGCGGCCAGAACAGTTCCGCCTCGTCCGGGCTCAGGTCGATGGCCTCGGTAATAAAGGCAACTTTTTTGGCCTTGAACTTATCGAAATCAAAACGATCGTGTTTCATTCCTGTGGCTTTCAGATTCGATGCCGAAAACAGGAACACCCCCAGCACGATCCATTGTATGGAACGGATTGTTTTCATACCCAAAAATTAATTCATTAAATCATAATCAGAAACGGACGCCAGCAAGATCTCTTTCAGATCCTCGGCGCTCAACTCATCCGGATCGTTTGCCGTTTCGATTAATTCGAACAGATATCGGTCGGTAAACGAATGGAGGATTTCGGTTTCCTGCTGCAGCGAAACCGTTTGGGAAACAGGCGATCCGGAATGGATCCGGTTTGCATACCTGAGCGCAAGGGCAACCGAAGAGAAAATAATCAGGAAAGAAGCCGCAAGCCACAGGGCAGGCCGGAGCAACCGGATTACGGTCGTCTTCTCGTCTCTGGGCTTTTCCTGTTCAATTCTTTCCAGAATTAATCCGGGAAACGAGTCGAAGTATCCTTCAGGTACCAGAAAGGGATTTCGGTTCCGAAGTTTTTTCAAATCCAACTGTTCCTTTTTCTTCATTTTCACTTTTACATTGTAGTTATTGGACAATTACCATTCAAAAAGGTTTAAAATACCGGATCGTTTCGAAGGCTTTCTTCAATTTTTTTTACGGCATGGTGATAGGACGCCTTCAATGCGCCGGTAGTAAGGTTCAGTATCTCGGCCATTTGTTCGTATTTCAGGTTGTCGAAATACTTCATATTGAAAACCAGGCGCTGTTTTTCGGGCAATTTGACAACAGCTTCCATGAGGCGGCGCTGAATCTCGTTGCCATCGAAAAAGGAATCGCTTTTGAGGCGGTTGCTTAAGTATGCTTCATCGGCATCGCCCACAAAGCCTCTTTTCCGTTTTTGCTGGTTCAAAAAAGTAAGCGATTCGTTGGTCGCGATACGATACAACCAGGTCGAAAGGCTTGATTCGCCGCGGAAACGATCCAGACTGCTCCATGCTTTCATAAAGACATTTTGCAGCAGATCGTGGGCATCGTCGTGGTTCAAAACTATTTTCCGGATGTGCCAATATAGTTTTTGCTGATGGCTAACAACCAAATCATGAAAAGCCTCCCGCTTTTGGGCAGGATCGTTCAGGCGTTCAAAAATGGATTCGGTCGACATCGAAAAACAAAAATTTGATAATCAAAATTTTACATCAGAACCACCCGTTCTTTCCGGACCCTGCAAGTTAAAAAATATTCCGTATTCTTATCATGCCCCAAAAAAGGGAACAAGAATGGGCAACAATGCAATCCGTTTCTGCTTCAAATCTTCCGGAAATTTCCGATTTATCCTTGATTATTGTTACTTTCGCAAGGTTGATATAACATAAATAACTGTGAACATCTCGTCTTTCATATTCGGTAAAAAGGCACTTACCCTGTTTGTGTTTCTCCTTCTTTCGCTTGTTCTATTCAGCCAGGTCACAAATTATGAATATATCGATGGAGAAAAATTCGTATTGCATCGCGTTGCGAAGGGGGAAACGCTTTTTTCCATTTGCCGCCAGTATTCCTGTGATCAAAAAGAACTTGTTGCCGCCAATCCGCAATTGGTTTCCGGATTGAACATCGATCAGGTATTGCGAATTCCATTCCGGGAATCGCATGCCAACACCCTTTCGTCAGAAAAAGAAAACGGTACAACAAGAAACAGCGAATTTTTACAGGAGGGCGTTTCGAAATCGATTACCGAATCCCGCAGCGAAGCGATCGATTTTTTCCTGCACCGTGTTGAGCCGGGTGAAACTTTTTACAGTTTTCAGCGTCGTTTCGGAGTTGGCCACGAGGAATTGGTGGAATGGAACCCGGCATTGCAGGATGGTCTAAAAACAGGGCTGCTCATTAAAATACCTCACAAAAAAGAGGAACAAAAAGTATCTCTGGTCACGGTCCCCGAAGGAATGATCCGTTACGAGACACAAGCCGGGGATAACTTATTCCGGATCGCAATCGAGAACCAAACGACGGTTTTCCTGTTGAAAGAAATGAATCCCGAATTGAAAAACCGAAACCTGATTGCCGGAGAAACGATTCTGATACCGGCTAATCCCCTTCCCGATTCGGTACAATATGAGGTACTTTTGCAAAATGAATCGATCAAAAAAACAGAAAAACCTCCCCTGCCGGTTCCCATGAATCGCGAACGGAAGAATGCATTTACCGAAGAGGACACCCTCCATATTACCCTTCTTTTGCCCCTCTACTACGATATAAATGATTCGCTGAACAGGGAAATACTTGCTCCTGAAGAACGGGCTCTTTACGATTCACTTGCTCTATACGAACCGGGTTTTCAGTACCCCGACACGCTCCGGTCGCAGAAAGAACGCACCTTGTTCCATCCAACCCGAAACATTCTCAGCTTTTTTGAAGGCTTTTTAATTGCTGCCGATTCTCTTTCCCAAAAAGGATTCAACATTCATGTCGATCTGATTGACACAGGAAGCGATTCATTGAATATGGATCGGATTATTGCCGGAGGCTCCCTGCTCTCCACCGATCTGATTGTTGGTCCGGTTGATCCGGTCAAACAAAAGCCCATCTCCGAGTTTGCCTTTAAAAACCACATTCCCATGGTTTCCCCTTTTGCTGGCGAAAACAATTACATTGCAAGTAATCCCTATTATTTTCAAGTCAATCCCTCGAGAAATTACCTGATGAAAAAAACAGCCGACTTTATTGGCGATCATTATTTCCATAAAAACTTTCTGATCATGACCCTGGGTGG
>DAIMEA010000385.1:0-4441 GCA_036725585.1 Prolixibacteraceae bacterium
CCGATGGTGTTTACTGCTTCGATGGGAGCAACAGGAAAAGAAGCCGACAGGGATTGTGTTCTCAAAGAAACCGGATCAGAGCCTGCTGTAAGAATAAGAGCCTCAACACCAAGTTTATTAACACGGGAAAATAGTTTATCGATGTTCTTGGTGTTATAAAGTCGGTCGAAGTCGATCGTAGAACCTTTCAGAATTTTTGTCAGCTGTAAATTTTCGGATACTTTTTCCCGGATCGTTTTTAATTTCAAACGATTGGTTTCCCGTATATTGGGGTCGTAAATGATGAGATTATTGTTTTCGCGAGCCTGGTTTAAAAAGAGCAAAAGGTCGTTTCGTCCTTCCTCCCGAATGGCATGTGTTGATCCGTAACAGACGATGTCTCCTTTTTTTGTTTCCGGGTACGAAAGAGTCGGTATAACTGTTGGTGAATAAAATTGATACTCGGTATTGTTTGGGTCATCGACAAAAGCAATGGCTAATCTTGAATTGCCCTGATAACGAACAATATTATCGCATTGAATGTGGTTGTCGCGTAAAAATTGAATAGACAAATCGCCGATCCGATCGTTTCCCATCCGGGATACAAAGCATACGGGAATTCCCGATCGCCCCAGCGAAATAGACGTGTTCAATGCACTCCCGCCGATTACAGCCCCTGTAGGTTGCCCGTTCCGAAACAGGATATCGAAAGTGGTTTCGCCTATCGTAATTACTTTTCCCATTTTACCGGTTGTAACGTTTGTTTAAGGTTCGAATCGAGGAAAAGGCAGAGGGGCGCAACTCGCTGTTTTTCATCCGCCAGTGCCAGTTTCCTGTAGCGGTTCCGGAACATTCATCCGGGCAGAACTTCCCAGTTTCAAAAGATCCTGCATGGGGGCAATGGCCCATTCGGCCGAAGAAGCCCAAACGATTTCCAGGAATCTCGATACGATGTCGCCTTTATAACCCGAAAGATAATCCAGAGCACGTTTTTTTTCATTCCGGGGAAGGGTTTTCCACCACCCCGCTAATGTGTCGTTATCATGGGTGCCGGTATAGGCCACAGTACGGCCGTTGTACTGATGGGGCAGATGTTCGTTGCTTTCGTCGGAAGCGAAGGCAAACTGAAGTACTTTCATGCCCGGTAGCCCGAACGACCGACGGAGATGTTCCACTTCGGAGGTGATGATCCCCAAATCTTCGGCCACAACCGGAAGGTCACCCCGCTGATTTCTCAGAAGGGCAAGCATTTCGTGCCCGTAGGCCGGCATCCATTCGCCGGCTTTCGCAGTTTCCGATTCAAATGGGATGGCCCAGAACGATTCAAGGCCCCGGAAATGATCGATCCGGACGTAATGGTAGAGGTGGAGGTTGTGGTGCATCCGGGCCATCCACCACTGATATTGGGTAGCTTTGAGTTTTTCCCAGTTAAAAACCGGGTTTCCCCAAAGTTGTCCGTCTTCGCAGAAATAGTCGGGTGGAACGCCGCCTACTTTAACCGAACAGCCCGCTTCGTTGAGCCAAAAAAGTTCCTGGTTGCCCCATACATCGGAACAATCGTGCGAAACATACAAGGGGACGTCGCCCAGGATCTGCACGCCTTTGTCCCGGGCATAGTTTTTTAAACGGAACCATTGCCGGTAAAAGAGGAACTGAAGGAACTGTTCGTGTTCCATTTCATCGGCATACAGCGCTTTCATTTGCAGCAGGGCAACCGGGTCGCGTTTTGCCAGTTTTTCATCCCACAGGTTCCAGGCTTTTCCATCGAACAAATTCCTGAAAACCGAGTACAGGGAATAATCGGTCAGCCACCATGCGTGCTCATTTTTAAAGGCTTCAAATTCAACGTTGAAAGCAAGGTCGGTATGGAGTTTGAAATGGGACCGGGCTTTTCGGAAAAGTTCTTTTTTCCATGCGCGAACTGCTTCAAAATCGACACTGTTCCCTGGGAAGCGGGGCAGGGCTTTCAGATCGTTGTTTGCCAGCAAGCCCCATTCCAGAAGACGATCGGGGGCAATATAAAGCGGGTCGCCGGCATAAGCCGAGTATGCCTGGTAGGGAGAATTTCCCGGCCCGATTGGCCCCAGGGGCAGTATTTGCCAGATTTTTATCCCCGCCTCGGATAAATAATCGATCCAGCGATAGGCTTCATTACCCAGGTCGCCAATGCCATAAGGACCTGGAAGAGAGCTTATGTGAAGTAAGATGCCGCTTTTTCGTTCCATATTCAAAAAGAAAGCACAATATTAATTTTTGTTAACGTAACAACAAAAAAAGGAAAGTTAACGTTTATGTAATGTGATTTGAATAGCGATCATTTATTTTTACACCCACTATTCAATGCAAAAGTAAAAGAGTTTTTTTCATAAGTTCGTTAGGTTTAGTTAGATTTGTTAGGTTTACAAAGGAGGATAGAGTTTTTCTATCCTTTCTTTTTTTTGTGAAAAAATCATTCTCATTCTCCGAATATAGCCCGTGATTTCTCTATTTTTAAAGCAACAAAACTGAAGAAATTATGATCAAAAATCAATGGTACGTTATTCTTGAATCGAGGGAGTTGAAAAATAATAAGCCCCTGAAAATAAAACGTTTTGGAGAGTATATGGTATTATGGCGCGATGATTCGGGACGCGCTTGTTGTATTCACGACCGTTGCTGCCACCTGGGTGCATCTCTTTCTTGCGGTCGGATCGTTGATGGAAAAATGGAATGTCCGTTTCATGGTTTCTTATACGATGGAACGGGAAGGGTCACACGGATTCCGGCGAATGGAAAAAGCAGTAAAGTGCCCGAAAGCCAGCGGGTGCGATCTTTTCAAACTCATGAACGTCAGGGTTTTATTTGGCTTTGGTGGGGGGATAATGAAAAGATTTCGGGAGATCCTTTCTTTTTTGAGGAGTTGACCCATTTCTCCTATTCCACTTTTATCGACCATTGGGATGTGCATTATTCCCGGGCAATTGAAAATCAGCTTGATGTTGTTCATTTGCCTTTTGTTCATAAAACAACCATAGGCAGGGGAAACAAAACCCTGGTGAACGGTCCGGTTGTGACCCGCGAAGGCTCTTTGCTTACATTTTATGTCGATAACCGGGAAGACGATGGAAAAACGGTTCCTTTGAAACCCAATGAAATTCCCGACTTCGAAAAATTATTCCATTTAAAGTTTTATTATCCCAACATTTGGCAAAATTGTATTTCGGATAAGGTTCGGGTTTTTGCTGCCTTCGTTCCGGTCGACGAGGAGCATACGATCATTTATCTTCGTTTTTATCAGCGTTTTGTTCGCTTACCTTTGCTAAGGGAATTGATTAATTATTTAGCGAAACTTTCGAATATTGTTATCCTTCGTCAGGATAAACGGGTGGTGATTACCCAAATTCCCAAAAAGTCGGAAGTGAAAATGGATGAGCGACTCATTATGGGTGATAAGCCCATTATTGAATACCGAAAGTACCGGCAAACATTACTGGAGGCCCATCTTTCGGTAGGATAAAGAATAATTAGGGGCAGTCGTTTCGGCTGCCCCTTTCATCATGTTTCCCTATTATTGAGGAAGAAAGTGGATTTCGGTTAGAAGGGCGCTTTCTGTTTTTGCACTGATGGTAATTTCCTTTTTATTTGTTCCAATCCGGACAAGAGCACTGGCCGTTCCGGCCTCGGTTGGAATGATTGCAGGGCTTATTAACTCTGCATCATCCTTAGCTTCAAATAAAACCGATATTCCTGTAATGGGTACGGTTGTTCCGTTGCTGTCGGTTAGTGTGGCATAAACAAATACGACGTCATTGGCACCTGCTTTGGGTGCCCGTCCGCTTTCATCGACGTTGAGTTTGAGCGCCGCAGGTTCGCCGGGTGTTTTTACAGAATGTTCGGCCACCACTTCCCCGTTTATGTATGCTTTGGCCTTCAATTCCCCGGCTTCGAAACGGTTGACAGGAAAGGTAAAAGGCGGGTGGTTTAGCTTGCCCGAAATGCGGTCCTGATCCGGGTTCCGGCGTCCCAGGCTCGTGCTGTTCAAAAAAAGTTCCACCTCGTCGGCATTGCTGAAAACCCGAACATTGAGGGGCGATGATTCCTGCCAATACGAGGCAATAAAAACCATGGGTCCGCTTTCCCAGGCATCGGATTTCTGATCGGCGTTGCGCTGGCTCCGGAAAAAAAAGTGACTGAACTTGGGCAGGCGGTCGATGCTCATGATGCCTGAGGCTTCTAAATCGGGTGCGTAACCCCGGTTGTAATCAAACATCACCCAATAACTGTCGGAAAAAGCAGGGGTGTTGAAATTGTCGTTATGGGCTTCCTGTATGTTGGTTGCCTGCTGGAGGAGCCGTATTTCGCCGTCGCCGAGCAACTGGCGGCTCGATCGTTCCTCCTGGAGCAGATCGCCCCAGTTGTCCTGATCGAAGCCCGCGTTCATGGCGTAATATTCCCAGTCGCCGTATTCCGAAACACTGTACGG
>DAIMEA010000386.1:0-4424 GCA_036725585.1 Prolixibacteraceae bacterium
TCGGGGAACTGCTTTCGCACCGCCGAAGTAGTTGCTTTCAGTTTTGAGGGAGCGTGGGCAAAGTCGTAAAAAACCGTGCTCGTATCGTTGCTGGCAACAGTCTCCAGGCGACGGCCCGATCCCCTGAAACGGGAAATGGCGGAATAAAAAATGGAGTCGTCCACCCCGAGCCGGGCACAAACCGCCCGGGCACCGGCAATATTTTGCAGATTGTGTTCCCCAAAAAGTTCCAGGGGAATTTTTCGCGTTCCATCAATTAAAAAGGTTTGTTTGTTTTCAACCACCGACGGGGGTGTTGCATAAGGAATGACGTCGATTCCCATCCTTGTTTCCGAAGCAATTCTTCGTACTTCTGCGTCGCCGTCGAAGTAGATCAGGGCGCCTTCAGGTTCAATCGACCGGGCAAAAAATGCAAACTGTTCCACATAGTTTTCCCAGGTGGGGAATACGTTAATGTGGTCCCAGGCTATTCCCGTAATCAAGGCAATGTGGGGATGATAATGATGAAATTTCGGTCGGGGATCGATGGGCGACGACAGGTATTCGTCGCCTTCAAAAACAGCAATCTGCGTGTCGGTTCTGAGCCCTACCATGGTATCAAAACCTTCGATGTTCGAGCCCACCATATAATCGAAGGGCATGCCCGCTTCTTTGAGTACGTGCATAATCATCGAGGTTGTGGTTGTTTTCCCGTGGCTGCCCCCGATCACAACGCGGGTTTTATCCTTCGTTTGTTCGTACAGATATTCGGGATAGGAATAGATCTTCACTCCCAGTTCCCTTGCCCGGATAAGCTCGGGATTGTCGGGGCGGGCGTGCATTCCCAGGATAACGGCATCCAGGTCGTGGGTTATCTGTTCCGGTTCCCAGCCTTCCTGTTCGGGCAACAAGCCGTATTGTTTCAATCGGGAGCGTGAGGGTTCGAATACTTCATCGTCCGACCCGCTAATGATCCATCCTTTTTTATGGAGGGCAATTGCCAGGTTGTGCATGGCGCTTCCGCCTATGGCAATAAAATGAATGCGCATAAATGGAAATTTTTCCGAAGATAACCGATCTTTTTTAAAATACCAGAGGCGGACTAAGGCAAATCCGATGGCCGAAAAAAAATTCGCTACCTTTGAGAAAAAATCGAATATGGAACTTCATAGTATCGATGCCGGAACTTTTTTGTGCGATGGAGGGGGAATCTTCGGGAGCGTTCCTAAATTATTATGGGAAAGGCACATAAAAGCCGACTCAAGGAACCTGATCCGCTTAAACATGCGTTGTATGCTGGTTAAGGAAGGAGCACGGAACGTGCTGATTGAAACCGGTGCCGGCGAAAAGTTAAGCTGGAAATTCGTTCAGAACAACGGGATCGAAAATGCCCAACAGCTGATCGACTCCCTGCAAAAAGTTGGTTGTTCGCCCAACGACATCACCGATGTACTTCACACCCACTTGCACTGGGACCATTGTGGCGGAGGAACATGCTTCTCGAACGGGAAAAATGTCGTTCCAGCTTTCCCGAATGCAGTCTATCACTGTACCCGTGCCCAATGGGAGAATGCGCTGAATCCCAATCCCCGCGAGGACGATGCCTATTTCCCCGACGACCTGCTTCCCGTTGCGCAAAGCGGACAACTGAATTTGCTTGAAGCGGAAGGCGAACTTTTTCCCGGGTTTGAACTCCGGATTTTCAACGGCCATACCCCCGGGATGATCGTTCCTGTAATTCCGTACAAGGGGAAAAAAATTGCATACGTAAGCGACCTGGTTCACTTGCCGCCAATGTCCCTGTGAAATGGATTGCTGCATATGATCTTTTCCCGGTACGTTTGATGGAAGAAAAGCAAAGTTTCCTGCGGGAAGCGTTTGAAAACAACTACCTGCTTTTTTTCGAACACGACCCGAAACACGAATGCTGTACGCTTCGTTGGGATGATCGAAAAGGTCCGCTGGTGGATCAGACCGGTAGCTTCGCCTCCTTTTTTCCTGGCTCCTGAATGTTTTTGATCTTAGGTATTCCCCTTCTTTAGGCGATTTAACTCTTCCTGCATTTTGTAAACCATCGACGAAAGCTTTTCCAGGTTCCGGTCGTCGGGTTCGGGCAGATCGAAGGTAAGGAAGCCCAGGGCCTGCCATACTTCGAGCACCTGCGATGCAGGGATGCTGTACGGCGCATACTCTTCGTTGTCGGATTTCAGCAGAAGAGTTCCATCGTTCGAAACCCGGTTATAGACTCGCTTATAAACAATCCCATCATCAGCCGTAATAATGACATAGGGTTTACCGTCTCGAATTCCGTTCAGGGCCTCAACGTAATCGCAAAAGATATAAGCGCCCGAGGGTACCGGAAGCATGCTGTCGCCCCGGATCTGAAAAACCCGATAGGTGCGGCCCTGTGACAATTCAGCCACAGGCAGGGCAAAGTGGGGCAGTTCGGCCACATATTCGGGATCGGAAAAACCGGTCAGATAGCCGGCGGCTGCTTTCACCGGTACAATACAGATCCGCTCCTCATTGTGCGCATCTACAATTGTTGTCAGTACTTTCAGTTCGGGATTTCCCAAATGGGGGGGCTGAACAACCAGATCGACGGTCAGGAGCCGATCGATCGAGATCCCGAATAAAAGAGAAAGCTGCTGAATGACCAGGAGCCGGGGAACGGCCCTTCCCTCTTCGTACGCCCCGATCAGGGCGCGCTTGATCCCCAGCTTATCGGCAAGTTGTTCCTGGGTCAGGTTGTTCTGCTTACGAAGGTGCCGAATGTTTTGTTGCAGATAGATCATATTATTCCATGATAGTGAGACGGTTTTAAAAGTTTCATTCCGGCTGAATGGGAGAAATTCCCATGTTGCAGAATATCATTATATAAAAACGCTCGCTTGATTCAAATGACAAAGCCTTGCACTTTTTTCGACCGCCTCTGTTTAAAAAAAGAAAGAACAAATCGCTGTTTTGCTAATATTTTTAGTATTTTTGATGCTAAGTTATTTAATTTTTTGATTCAATGAACGAGGTTATCGACAAAAAGCTAAAAATATTAGCCGACGCGGCCAAATACGATGTATCCTGCGCTTCGAGCGGCAATACGCGCAGGAACAGCAGCAAGGGAATTGGCAATGCAGTGGGTTGCGGGATATGCCATAGCTTCACCGAAGACGGGCGGTGCATCAGCTTACTGAAAGTGCTTATGACCAACCATTGCATTTACGACTGTGCCTATTGCATCAACCGCCGGAGCAACGACCGGCCCCGGGCGGCATTCACGCCCCGGGAACTGGCCGATCTGACCATAGGTTTTTACCGGCGGAACTATATTGAAGGTCTGTTTCTGAGTTCGGGCGTGCTAAAGAACCCCGATTATACCATGGAGCGTATGACCGAGGTTGCCAAAATTCTTCGCATCCAGGAGCGGTACAATGGGTACATCCATATGAAAGCCATACCCGGCTCCAGTCCGGAACTGATCCGGAAGGCAGGCCTGTATGCCGACCGTCTGAGCGTGAACATGGAAATTCCCACCAATCCGGAACTAAAACGATTGGCCCCTGAAAAAGACCACGCAGAGATTTATCGTCCGATGGGATTGATCCATAGCGGCATACTCGAAAGCAAAGCCGAACGGCAACGCTACCGGAAAGCACCGGCCTTTGCACCGGCCGGACAAAGCACACAATTGATTGTGGGTGCCACGCCCGAAAGTGACCAGCAGATTCTTTCGCTGGCAACTTCGCTGTACAGGGAACAGGGGCTGAAGCGAGTGTACTACTCGGGCTACCTTCCGGTTAATGAATACGATCAGCGCCTTCCCGCACTGAAAACACCCCCGCTTGTACGGGAAAACCGCTTGTACCAAAGCGACTGGCTGATGCGCTTTTACAAATTCAGTGCAAACGAGATTGTTTCCGATATGCATCCCTTTCTCGATCTCGATGTTGATCCAAAACTCGCGTACGCCCTTCGCAATTTTCACCTTTATCCGATCAATGTGAATACGGCCGATTACGAGATGATTCTCCGGGTACCCGGGATTGGTGTACAATCGGCCCAACGGATTGTCCAGGCCCGAAAATTCCGGAAACTGACCAGCGAGCACCTGCGAAAAATCGGCGTGGTGATGAAACGCGCCCAGTACTTTATCACGAACAACGAGTTGCCGGCATCGATTCATGAGCTGCAACCGGAGTTTCTAAAAAAACAACTCCTATCGGCCGAAGCCCGGAAACGAAATCCGGCCCCCGTTGACCAGTTGAAACTGTTTGATTTTTCCCGGCCGGTACTTGCTGATTCATTTTTGAGAGAACGTTTTTTAAGTCATTAATGGTTAAAGGTTGAAGTTTCCCGCTTCGCCGGACTGCTCCTTCGTGGCAGAAGGCTGAGGCTGAGGTTTCCCGCTTCGCGGGACTGCTCCTGCGTCGCAGAAGGTTGAGGTTGAG
>DAIMEA010000387.1:0-2336 GCA_036725585.1 Prolixibacteraceae bacterium
CGATCTGAAGGAAAAAACCAAGACCATCCTTATCGGGTCACCAACCGGCGGGAAACCGAACCACTACGGGGAAATAAAATCCTTCCAATTAAACAAACTCGACCTGAAGGTTTATTATTCTACCTATTATTTCAAAAATGTTGAAGGCGATCCGGCCAGTCTCGAACCCGATGTTTTCATCCCGATTTCTTCGGAGGACATGAACGCTTTAAGGGATCCCTGCCTCGATTATGTGCTTCGGTAATAACCTATGCGCAGTATATGCATTTCCTAGCGGACAATGAACGGCTTTTTCTCGTTTTTGCAAATCAGCATAACGGCAAATTTTCCCGATTGGGCCGATGGGGGAAGCCCGCCTCCCGGATAGAGCCATTGTCCGGCCATGTAAAAATTCCTGAGTCGGGGCAAATTCATTTTCAACGACTTCATCATATTTTCCCGCGTTGGCATAAAGCCTTCATAAGCTCCGTCTTTTACACCGGTATAACGGACATCGGTTTTTGGTGTGGCAACATCTACCACTTCAACATAGGCTGAAATGCCCGGGTAAACCTTTTCGATACACGCTAAAGCATCTTGTTCAATTTTGATCTTTTCGTTTTTATACGCTTCGCCTTCAAGGTCTTTCCATAAGTTCCAGGGACTTTCGTAGCGCATTACAAGAGTGGTTTTCCCTTCAGGAGCCATGGTCGGGTCGAAGGAATAATTCATCAACGAAAAACCGTTTGCCAGTTCCGTCTGCCCGATTTTTATGTCCTTAACGTTGTATAGCGTGATGGGTTCCTCCGATGGTATTGCTTTGTTGATCCCGAACGATACCTGGACCAGTGGGGTAAAAAGATCCCATTTTTTATAGGCATGATCGACCTGCTTCGAGACATATTTCCCTTCGAGCATTTTATAGAGGGTGGTGAATCCATCGGCAGCGCTAACCACATAATCGGCGTCGATTCGTGTCCCATCGTTCAGAATAACCCCTTTGGCCCGATTGCTCTCCACAACAATTTTTTCAACCCGCTTTTTATAGGTGATCGTTCCGCCTAATTGCTCGAAGCGTTGAAGCATTCGCTGGGCAAAAGGATAAGAGCCTCCCTTTATGTACCCGGCATTTTTCTGATGAAACCATCCCAGCATGAAAATAAAGGCCAATGCCGAAAAATTCCTTCCGCCATACAATTCGAACAGGATCGATTTAATTTTTGGATTCGTAAAATTCAGCTTGTCAAAATATTCCTCGCAACTTAGCCTTCCGAATTTCCGTACAACGTTAAAAACCGGCATCATTTTGGGAAGGATGCGAAGGTATGTAAACATATTCCGCAATTCGGGGGGTGCTTGAAAAGGCTCAAGCAAAGCGCTTTTTCGCATATCAACACACATTTTCCGGATGGATTTCTCATCTTCGGGAGCCATTTCAATCAGATATTTTTCCCACCGGTCGATGTTGGAATAGATAAAAAACTCCTTCCCTTCCGAATCGACAATTCGTGAATGGATGTCGTGGTCAATGATCTCCGTTTGCTCGTTCAGCACGTGGGTTTCTTTCCAGATTTCGTGAAAGGGGCCGTTTGCCGTTCCAACCAACCAGTGCAGACAGTAATCGAAGCGATATTTTTTCCGTTCCCATGCCGTACATTGCCCTCCCGCAACCGAGTGCATTTCGATGATTTCGGTGTCGAAGCCGTTCATGGCAGCATAAATACCGGTCGATAATCCGGCCACACCACCTCCGATAACCACAATTTTTTTCTTTGTCATTTGTTTCAATATTTGAGATAAAAAGTAAAAAACAACAACAAACTAAACTCTTCGAGCGGAATTCCCTTCTATGAGAATATGTAAATTCAGGGATATTTTGGACGAGTCGGAGGAAAATGCCGGTAAACAAAAAAACTCTTCGTCAAATCCGTTTAATCATCCCTACAGAAAAGTTATCTTTGTACCATCGAAACCTATTGTCTATGAGATTCCTGTACGCCTGTTTGCCCATCCTGATTTTTTTCTTTTCCGGATGTCGTCCCGAAAAAACGATGCCGGATGTTGCCACTCTGCTTGAACCCGGAATTATTAGTACCCCGTTAAGTGAGCGGGATGCTGCCCATTCGCCCGACGGACGGCAGTTTTTCTTTTCGGTCCAGCTTACCCGGGAACTGTCGACCCTTTGCTTTTCCGAAAAAAGAGGGGGAAAATGGACAAAGCCCCGGGTGCCCGAATTTTCAGGAACCTATATGGATATAGAGCCGGTTTTTCATCCCGACGGTCGACTGTTTTTTTGTTCCAACCGCCCTTTACCGGGAGAAAACGAAGCCGGGGATTTCAACATCTGGTACGTTCCC
>DAIMEA010000387.1:2436-4395 GCA_036725585.1 Prolixibacteraceae bacterium
CCGCCCTTTACCGGGAGAAAACGAAGCCGGGGATTTCAACATCTGGTACGTTCCCGTTGATGGAAGAGCCAGTAGCGATCCCGTCCCCCTCGATTCCGTAATCAATACACCCGGGAATGAATTTTATCCCTCGTTCACGGCATCGGGCGATCTCTATTATACGGCCACACTCCCGGGCGGAAAAGGAGCGGAAGATATTTGGGTGTCCCGTTTTCGAAATGGATCTATTCTTTCGCCGGAAAACCTGGGCGATTCGGTGAACACCGCTAATTATGAATACAACGCTTTGGTTTCTCCCGACGATTCGTTCCTGATTTTCACCACACATGGCCGGGGCATCGGACTGGGAAGCGCTGACCTCTGGATCAGTTTTCGCCATAACGACGGATCCTGGTCGACACCCAAAAATATGGGCGAAAAAGTGAATACAAACGGTTTTGAGTTTTGCCCCTCCCTTTCGCCCGACGGAGAAACGTTCTTTTTTACCCGGAGAGAAATACCCTTACCCCCGGACAGCCAATGGACGTACCCGAATATGGAATATTCCTTTTCGTCGCTGTTAAACGGCCAGGGAAATATCTACTCCATTAATGCTTCACTCATACAGGAATTGAAAGATTCATTATGAATAAAGTTATCCTATTCGTATTTTTTTTCATCGCGACAAGCGTTAAAGCGCAACCCGGGGAATGCAAACTCCGGATCGGAACCAATTTATCGGGCTTGTGCGACTGGATGACGGAAATGCCTTTTGTGGACATGATGCGCCATGCCCGTACCTGGGGCACCCGAAACGTTCACTGGATTGAAGGCGGTGCCAATACGTGGAATACCTAATTAGCCGGCCGTATCGAAAAGGACGAGAACGGGTACCCGCTCGAACTGCCCTTTTATCAGGAGGGACTGACGCTTGAAGACAGCCAGATGGTTTTCAGTGTCTGGGCCTATCTCGGTGCCTGGGTAGCCGGCGTATATACCTTTTTGTACGACGGTGAGGGGGAGTTCGATTTCAACGCCGACGGCCGGATCATTCACCAGGAACCCGGCCGGGCCGAAGTGGAAATCATCCCTTCGGATGATTCCTTTCTCGAACTGGTTATTACCCGTTCGAAGCGGGGAAACCACCTCCGGAATTTCCGCCTTATCCTGCCCGGACATGAAGAAACATACGAGGCTCACCCCTTTAATCCCCTGTACCTCGAACGCTTGCAGCCTTTTGCCGCTTTACGGTTTATGGATTGGGGCAACACCAACAACTGGGGTGAAGCGGATGGATGGTCGAATTACGATGATCCCAGCGACACGATTCTGGTTCCCTGGAGCGGGCGAAGTTTTCCTTCTTATTATACCTGGGCCCACAACAAGGGGATACCTTATGAAACCATGTGCGATTTATGCAATACGCTGAACAAAGACCTGTGGGTATGTGTCCCCCACAATGCATCGAATGAGTATATTGCCGGAATGGCCAACCTCATAAAAAGCCGGCTGAAACCCGGTTTAAAAATCTATGCCGAATACAGCAACGAAATCTGGAACTGGATGTTTGGGCAAACCCTTTGGTTGTACACTTTTTTTTGCGAAGGGCGGGGGATCGACTGGCCTGAAGGAATTGTGAGCAATGTGCAACGCAACCTGGATGTCTGGAACGAAGTATTTCGCGACGATCCCGAACGACTGATCACCGTTGCCGGCGGCCAGACCAGCTGGCAGGATGTGACCAACCGCATTGTGCTCAACCTCGAACCGGGTAGTTTCGATGCCCTGAACATCACCGGCTATTTTGGATTGGGCGAGGAAGGCGATGCAGCGCTCGACGAGCTTGGAAGCTCGGCCACGGCTGCCGATGTGGCTAACTGGGTCAGAAAACACATGAACGAAAACGAAATCACCTTTATAAGGAACCAGTTCGCGCTGTCCAAACAACTTCAGGTGCCGCTTGTGTTTTACGAAGCCGGG
>DAIMEA010000388.1:0-4389 GCA_036725585.1 Prolixibacteraceae bacterium
TCTTTGATAAATCCCAGTTCAATGCTGCCCCGATCGGTAAATTTCAGGGCATTGTCCAAAAGATTTTCGATAATCAGGTGTAATTTCTGCTTATCGGTAATCACTTGCAGGTTTTCCTCAGGCCGGGTCAGCACAAAACGGATCGCTTTTCCCGAATGCTCGACCTTGTTTTTAAATTGACGGGAAACAGAAGAAAGAAAAGATTGAATCGGGAAGGGTTCCCGATAAATTTTTACATTCCCGGTTTCGATTATCGACAGGTGAAAAATCTGATCCATGATTTGAAGCAGATGCCGGCTGTTTTGTTCAATCTGACACGCAAATTCCCGTTTCTGCTCCAAATTGAATCCCTCGTCAGCCATCAATTCGGAAAATCCAACAATTCCATTCAGGGGTGTCCGGATTTCGTGGCTCATGTTGGCCAGGAAAAGACTTTTCAAGCGGTTGGCTTCTTCGGCTTTTACCAAGGCGATTTCCAGTTTCTCTGTTTGTTGGTTTAGTTGTTTTTTTAATGCGCCCACTGTCTTGATCAGTTCTTTGAAGCGGGTATATGTGTGTTTTCGATGTTTGAACAAAAAGAACACAATCCCTCCTGCCAGGACAAGAACGGATAGTATACCCAGTAAAGTTTGTGGTGATTTCATTTTACAATCATTAAGGGGAAAACATCTTCGTTTAATACAAAATGAATTGTGGTGTTAATATATAAAATAAATGTGATAAATAAGCAATCTATGCTCTTTTATTGAACAAAAAAAAAGCCTGTTATTCAACAGGCCCTTTATAAATGGAAACAGGAGAGAGAATTTCGGGCTCCTTTTTTCTTTTGGATCCTTTTACTTCCCCCGGCATAAACAGGATATTTCACCGGGGGAGCAAAAAAGGATATATGAAAAGAAAGGATAAACAAATGCTAGTTGAAAGCCGATTCACCGTGTTCGTACACATCAAGTCCTTCTTCTTCGACAATTCGGTCGACGCGAAGAATTTTCGCCTTTTTGAGGATAAAAAACAAGAGTAAACCTGCTCCCAGCGCCCATGCCATGAAAGTAAGAACACCCAAAGCCTGTATGCCCAAAGCATGAACTCCATGACCGTAGAACAAGCCCTCGGAGGTCGAAAATAAACCCACCGCAAGGGTACCAAAAGCACCGCTTACACCATGTACAGAGACAGCTCCCACAGGATCATCCACTTTCAGGATTTTGTCGAAGAACTCGACGGCAAAGGGAAGGATCAAGCCGGCCAGTACGCCAATAATGACGGCTCCAACGGGATCAACCACATCGCAACCTGCTGTAATGGCGACCAAACCGGCCAGTGCTCCGTTCAAGGATATGGACAGGGTGGGACGCTTGTACCGGAACCAGGCAACCATCATGGCCGTAACAGCGCCGGCAGCTGCAGCCAGGTTGGTTGTAACGGCAATGTGCCCAATCGCTACAGCATTATCGGTTCCGGCTGCTGCCAACTGGGAACCGGGATTAAATCCAAACCATCCAAACCAAAGGATAAAAACACCCAATGCACCCAATACCAGGTTATGCCCCGGTATGGCGTTGGGTTTTCCTTTTTTATTGTATTTTCCAATTCGGGGCCCGATTACGGCAGCACCGGCCAAACCAATCCACCCACCCACAGAATGGACGATGGACGAACCGGCAAAATCGTGGAAGCCCAGTTGGCTCAACCATCCGCCACCCCAGGTCCAATGTCCGGAGATCGGATAAATCAGGACCGATATAACAATCGTGAATATGAGATAGGATTTAAATTCTGTACGTTCGGCCATGGCCCCGGAAACTATTGTGGCGGCAGTTGCACAGAATACAGTCTGGAAAAATAAGTCGGCATAATCCGAATAGTTATCACCAAAACCATCACTCATAAAAAACAGATCGGGTTTCCCGATAAAACCCCAAATCGAATCGCCATACATTAAAGTAAATCCTATGGCCCAATAGAGCAGCGAACCAATAGCGAAATCCATCAGGTTTTTCATCAAAATATTCGCCGTATTCTTTTGCCGGGTAAATCCCGCTTCGACCATGGCAAAACCGGGTTGCATGAACATAACCAAAAATCCGGCAACCAATAACCACATGTTGTCTAAGCCTATTTGCAGGCCTTTTATTGTTTCTTCCATCTTTTTTACTTTTTTTAATGATCCAACGTATTCGTTTCACTCGTTCGAAGCAGAAGGCACGCCGCACCGGGCTATTCTTCTTCTTCTTTTATGTACAGCGACTCATCGCCAAATTCTCCGGTACGAATCCGGTAGGATTCTTCAATCTGGGTGACGAAAATTTTTCCATCCCCGATTTGTCCCGTACGTGCCGCCTTCATGATGGCCAAAACAGTTTTTTCCAGATTTTTATCCCGGACAATGATCGACAACTTAGTCCGTTCGATGGTACTGGTATCGTATTTAATACCCCGGTACACTCTTTCCTGGCGGGCTTTTCCAATACCCCGCACATCCCAGAATGAGAAAAAGTCGATCCCTGCTTCCGACAATGCATCTTTCACATCGTCGAATTTTGTTTTTCGGATGATGGCTTCAATTTTTTTCATTTCTATTCATTTTTTAAGACATAAAGAGGGCTCCAATCGGATGTAAAAATCCGACTATAAAGCTGTTTTTCAATCACTAATAAATTTTATTCCACAAACAGGCTCATGCACCCTTTAAAAAGAGAAGAATGTTTCGGGCGCCATGAAAAAAGGAACGGAATGTGCCGCTATTTCGGAATTTTTCAGAGAGATATCCCAACTACGACAAAGAAGTCCTGTGTTGACGGATTCAGAATCAACGAACCCGATACCGGTATAGAGAAGGATTCGGTGATTTTAATTTCTTTCGAAAGGCCCAACCCGACATTACACACCATAAAACCTCCGTCGGAAGTATACTGTCCATTACCGGCTCCTACAAAAAGGTTCACATCGCCGAAAGCATAACCGGCTTCCACATACATATCGCCTGTTTCGGGGCCAAACATGTATGCTCCCAGGAGCGACAGGTTTCCGGTTTCAAAACTAAGCGTAGGTTCAAAATAGTGGTTTCCCCCAAAATCGAACCAGGGACCTCCAAAATAGTAGTCGGTAACGGTAATGCCCAAACCAAAATCAAAGGAATAGGAAAGGTACACATCCATTTCGTAGGCCTCGGGGCTTAAATAACTCAGGGTTCCGTCGTCGGAAGTCTCATAGGTACCATCCCAACCACCAATGTTGACCGATCCCCAACCCCCTACCGAAAATCCTCCTGCCGTATAACTGAGCCATGGCTGAACGGCAGGGCCAGTTCCAAAGCGGGACCCTCTCCACACATAGCTACTATACAAATCCATTCCGGTGTCAAACTGTCCCCGAGCATTGTCAAAAGCCAGCAAGCACAAAAGCAGCGCAACGAAAGCATACATTTTTTTCATAATCATACATTTTAAATTTTCCTTCAATTTTTATTTCAAATATCGTTTGTTTTTTTCAGAGTTTCGTTTTCCATCCAAACACAAGTCAAAAGTATCGAACTTTTTTATTTATAAAAATTTAAAAATTGAGGCTCATCGGATTTTTTATTGTTTTTTAAACTTACTAATTTGTTTTTATTAGGGGTTAAAACTATTTTTGATTGATTTTTTTTGATTTTATGACATTATTTTTCATTTTAAATTCATTTTTTATCTTTTTTTATTCTTCAATATTGTTTTTTGAGCTCTTTTTGACTTTTTTATATTTTTTGATGTTTTACAATATCTTTTTTCTTGTGTTAACATTTTTTTAACATCTATTTTTAATCATTTTGTGACTTATTATTTCAATTATGTAAAAATACATCTTCCAAATATGCAAACGAATTCTCCGGTTTTGTTGTGCATTTTTAAAACAAAGCATAATATTGTAGCCCTGAATCGAAAGAATAATCCGATGTTTTGGAACGAAAAAATTGAATGTGCTTCACGGGAAGAAATGAACGGTATTCAAACCGAACGACTAAAGGAAACCGTGAACAGAATGTATCAGTATGTTGCCTATTACCGAAAGAAAATGGACGAAGCTGGCATTTGTCCTTCCGATATTCGAACAATGGGTGATATTTCAAAACTCCCCTTTACCACGAAAGCCGATTTGCGGGATCATTACCCCTTTGGCACCTTCGCCCAGCCGATGGAAAAGATTGTTCGCGTACACGCTTCTTCTGGAACAACCGGGCGCCCCACTGTGGTAGGTTATACGAAGAATGATATTGGCATGTGGTCGGAGAATGTGAGTCGTTGCTTATGTATGGCCGGGGTTCATGCCAACGATATGGTCCAAGTTGCTTACGGGTATGGCCTTTTCACCGGCGGACTGGGGCTCCACTACGGCGCCGAGAACCTGGGGGCA
>DAIMEA010000389.1:0-4356 GCA_036725585.1 Prolixibacteraceae bacterium
CCTGATCGATTTATACGGGGTGGCTCCGTACCGCGACCCGTTCAACGTTGATTACACCATCGATCCCAGCTACATGAACCGTACCGAAGCGTTTAACTTCATTGTCAGCGACCTGCTTGAAATTGTCGACGATATGCCCGACCGGGCAGTGGCCGATTACGGGGTGCCGAACAAAGAAGCAGTCCGGATGTTCCTGGCCAAAATGTACCTCAACAAAGAAGTGTACACGGGTCAGGCAGCCTGGGATTCGAGCCTGGTTTTCCTAAACCAGATCATCGAACCCGGAACCTTCCAACTGGCCGATAACTATTTCGCAATGTTTGGTCCCGACAACCACCTGAACTACCGGAAAGCCGGTGATGAAGCCATTTTCGTAGCAGCCCTCGACGATGCCGACGATTATGGAATCGACGATCAGGTAATCTGGGTTACGCATACCTTTCACTACAACCAACACCTGATGGGCGATTATCCTTCGAACTGGAATGGTTGTGTCGCCCCCGAGGGTTATCTGAACGAATGCTGGATCAACGGAACCGATATCGCTACCGATACCCGCTGGGTCGACAGTACCATTTACCCGGTTATGGCTGTTGTGAACGGCTTTAATTACGGACCCCAATTCGACCTGGAAGGGAAAGCACTCACTACCCGTGGCGGAGCTCCCCTGTCGTTTTCCTTTGAATGCCCGCTCGACGGAGCCGGGGAAGACCAGGGTGTCCGGGTGCTGAAATACCATCCCCGGGATAAACCGGTGAATGTGCGGCGCACCCCGAACGATTTTCTGATCTGGCGCTATGCCGATGCCCTGCTGATGAAAGCGGAATGCCTGGCCCGGAAAGGCGACATGGGCGGCGCCCTTACCCTGGTGAACCAGCTCAGGGCGAAACGGAAAGCCCCGGCCCTTGCCAGCATCGAGCTGCTCGACATCCTTAGGGAAAGAGGACGGGAACTTTACTGGGAAGGACACCGCCGTCAGGATATGATCCGCTTCGGTACCTTCCTGCTGCCCAAATCGAATAAAGATTTTACCTCGCCAAATACGGCCCTGCTGATTCCCATTCCCCAAACGGCCATTGAAGCTTCCGACGGTAAGCTGAGCCAAAATGCGGGATATGAATAGCCCAAACCCTGAAATGTGACCCTAAGCCTCATTTTACAGGGGATTTAGATTATATTACCAGTCTGGCAGCGTATCCCTTACCGGATGCGCTGCTTTTTTTAAAACAAATGGTTTCGGTTCCGGGATTTAGGAAGCCATTTTGGAAAAAACAAACGATTGTAACAAAAATAATTATGCGTACTTTTCTAAGCTTTCTCGTTTTCTTCTTTTTCATCGCACCCTGCCTGAAGGCACAAATTACCACCGAACCGGCTTTCCCGGTTGCCGGCCAGTCCGTACGGATCCTTTTCGATTCGAACCAGGAAGAACGCCTTGGATATTTTACACAGGATTTGTATGCCCATACCGGCGTGGGAATTGAAGGGACCGGCAACTGGCAATACGTAATTGAAAGCTGGGGAAACAATACCACCCAGCCCAAACTGACCTACCTGGGTGATGGAATTTACGAGCTGATTATTTCACCCGATCTGCATACGTTTTACGGAGTGCCCGAATCGAAGAAAATCATCAACCTTTCGTTCGTATTCCGTTCTTCCAATGGCGGCCAACAAACGAATGACCTTTTTGTGACCGTATATGAAAACGGGCTGAACCTCGATTTGCTTTTCCCGACAGCAAATGCCATTCTTGAAACAGGGACACCGTACACTTTTTCGGCCCGTGCAAACAGCGCGGTCACACTAACCTTTTTTCTCGACGGTGTTTTGCTTGCCAGCACAAACGGAGAAATCCTGGAACACAACATTACCTTCAGCCAATCAGGCGACCACGTAGTGAAAATTTCCGCCCAGAGCAGCGAAGGGCAGAGCGTATCCGATTCGATATTTCTTTGCGTACGGGCAGAAAACGAGGAACAAGCCCTCCCGGCTGGTTCCCGGAAAGGAATATTTTACCCCGATGACCGGTCGGCCCGCCTGGTTTTGTGGGCGCCCGGAAAGGATTTTGTGTTTCTGCTGGGTGATTTTTCCGACTGGCGACCCCAGAACAAGTTCCTGATGAAAAAAGACGGGGATTATTTCTGGTACGAACTGAGCGATTTGGAACCCGGCAAAGAATACCTCTTTCAGTATTTTATCGACGGGCAAATCCGCCTGGCCGATCCTTATGCCGAAAAAATCAGCGATCCCTGGAACGACGCAGAAATAACGGCCTCAACCTATCCGGGGCTTCTTCCCTATCCGGTTGGAAAAACAGAAGGAATCGCCTCGGTGTTTCAGGCGGGCCAGACGCCTTACCACTGGGAAGTGGATAACTTTACAATGCCCCCCCGGGAAACCCTGGTGATTTATGAACTGTTGGTCCGCGATTTCACAAGTGAACATAGCTTTCAGTCGGTAATCGACCAGCTCGATTATCTGGAGCAATTGGGAATCAATGTGCTCGAACTCATGCCCGTGAATGAGTTTGAAGGAAACAACAGCTGGGGCTACAATCCGTCGTTCTATTTTGCCCCAGATAAATATTACGGACCCAAAAACGACCTGAAACGCTTGGTCGACGAATGCCATAAACGGGGTATAGCCGTCGTGATCGACATGGTACTGAACCACAGTTTCGGCCAGTGCCCCTTTGCGCAGATGTACTGGAACAAAGCCCTGAATCGGCCTACTGCCGACAGCCCGTGGTACAACGAAACATCGCCCAACCAAACGTATTACTGGGGCTCCGATTTCAATCACGATAGCGATGCCACGCGTGAACTGGTCGACAGTGTCAACAGTTTTTGGATTAGCGAATACAAAATCGACGGCTTCCGCTTCGACTTTACCAAGGGTTTTACCAACACCCCGGGCGACGGCTGGGCCTACGATGCTCCGCGAATTCAAATTTTGAAACGAATGGCCGATGAAATGTGGAAACGAAAATCCGGGGCCCTGGTCATTTGCGAACACCTGACCGACAATACCGAAGAAAAGGAACTGGCGGATTACGGACTGATGCTCTGGGGCAACCTGAACCACAATTATGGCGAGGCAGCTATGGGCTATGTACAGGCAAGCAATTCCGACCTTTCGTGGGGCCTTTACCAGCGTCGGAGCTGGGTATCGCCCAACCTGGTCACCTACCAGGAAAGCCACGACGAAGAACGGCTTACCTATAAATGCCTGACCTGGGGCAATGCCGCGGGAAGCTACGATACAAAGCAGCTGGAAACAGCATTGAAACGCATGGAACTGAACGCCGTTTTTCACCTCCCCCTGCCCGGACCGAAAATGATCTGGCAATTCGGGGAATTGGGCTACGACTATTCGATCAATACCTGCGATAACGGAACTACGGTTTCGAACGACTGCCGGCTCAGCCGGAAACCCATTCGCTGGGACTACCGCAACGAGGAAGCCCGGACGGATCTTTTCCGGGTGATGGCCTCGTTGAATTTTTTGAAAGAAGGGTACGAAGAATTTTCCACCGAAAACATAACGTATTCCCTGGGCGGAGCGCAAAAAAAGTACCTGCTTTCGGCCGGCGATATGCATGTATTGGCTGTTGGAAACTTTGCCCTGGAACCCGCAAACCTCTCGGTTAACTTTCCCAAAACAGGAACATGGTACAACTATTTCGATGAATCGGAATTTCCGGTCGATCGCGAAACGATGGAGCTAAGTCTCGATGCCGGGGAATACCTCCTGCTATCGACCCGCCCGTTTGCCCATCCGGAAATTACAGTCGGAACAAACGAACGGGTAAAAAGGGATTACAAAATATTACAGGTATACCCCAATCCGGCCGAAAACCGGTTGGTGATCCGTGGAAAACCGTTTACAACGATACAGGTATTCGATGTAAGCGGTCGCTGTGTTTACCAACGCGAAACAAACCATCCTGTTGCGCAGCACGAAGCGCAATTGGAACATTTGGAAAAGGGACTGTACCTGGTTCGTTGCACCACAAGAGAGCAGGAAATTCAGACTGCCCGTTTTCTAAAGGAATAAGAAAAACCTTAGATTTTCATGGAAACCAGCGCGCTGGCTCCCACAATGGCCGCATCGCCCAGGCGAAGCTGGGAGGGCAGGATCTTCACCTTGTTTTTAAACACGGGCATCAGGTGGCTTTCCATCGATTCGCGTGTGGGCTTAAACAGCAGTTCGCCTGCTGCAACCGGCCCGCCAAAAAGAAAAATGGCTTCGGGGCTGGTCACGTGTACATAGTCGGCCAGGGCATGCCCCAGAATGTCGCCGGTTATTTCAAAAACCGCCAGGGCAATGGGATCATCCTGCAAGGCAGCTTCG
>DAIMEA010000390.1:0-4354 GCA_036725585.1 Prolixibacteraceae bacterium
GCCACCGGCATGATTGGTGATCCGTCGGGCAAATCGCAGGAACGGAATCTCCTTACCGAAGACATCTTACAAAAAAATCTGGAAGGCATCCGGAGCCAACTGGCCAAATTTCTCGACTTTGACGAGAGCCTGGAAAATGCGGCAGAACTGGTCAACAATTACGACTGGATGAAAAACTATTCCTTCCTGGAATTTATCCGCGACATTGGGAAGCACATCACCGTGAATTACATGATGTCGAAGGAATCGGTCAGAAAACGCCTGGGCAGCGAATCGAACGTGGGCATGTCCTTCACCGAATTTTCCTACCAGCTTGTTCAGGGCTACGATTTCTACTGGCTGTACGAACACAAAAACTGCAAATTACAGATGGGAGGCTCCGACCAGTGGGGGAACATCACCACCGGTACCGAGCTGATCCGCAGAAAATGCGGGGGCGAAGCGTATGCGCTCACCATACAGCTCATCACAAAAGCCGACGGGGGGAAATTTGGCAAGACGGAACACGGCAATGTCTGGCTCGATCCCGAGCGGACCTCTCCTTATGCCTTCTACCAGTTCTGGCTGAATACTTCCGACGAAGATGCCGAACGCTACATCAAAATTTTTACCCTGCTTTCGCGCGAAGAAATTGAATACTTGATCGAAAAACACCGCGAAGCACCGCACGAACGGATCCTTCAGCGAAGACTGGCCGAAGAAATCACCGAAATGGTGCATTCGAAAGAAGAATTGGAAACAGCGATCGAAGCCTCCCAGATTCTTTTCGGCAAAGGAACGGCCGAGCAGTTGCGAAAAATGAACGAGAAAACCTTTCTATCGGTCTTCGAAGGGGTGCCGCAACACTCCATTCTGTATCACGAACTGCAGTCGGGGATTCCGGCGGTGGAACTGCTCACCTCATCCACCGACATATTCCCGTCGAAAGGAGAACTTCGCCGTACTGTTCAGGCCAACGGACTGAGTCTTAACAAAGAAAAGCTTAGCGATGCCGAACGCATGATTACCGAAGCCGATTTAATCGCCGGGAAATACCTACTCATTCAGAAAGGCAAGAAAAATTACTATTTGGTCATTGCCCGCCAGCAATAATATCCGGCACATAATAAAATGAATTTTTCATCGTTGATGATTTGACTAACGATAAACGAAATTTATGGAGAACTTTTTTAACAACGAGCGCATGATCCGTGCCCTCTGGAAATGGAAAATACACATTCTCATCGTGACTTTTCTGGCCATTGTTTTCTCGGTGATCATCTCTTCACCCCTTTTCATGAAACCGAAATTCAAATCGACCGGAAAATTATACCCGGTGAATATGCAGGTTTACAGCGAAGAATCGGAAAGCGAACAATTGCTCGAAAACATTCGTTCGAACGATATCAAATTCCGGCTCATCGACGCCTTCCAACTCGATAAAGTGTACAAAATCGACCGGAACGACCCCCTGTATAAAACCTACATTCTGGGCGAATTCGATGAAAACATTTCGTTTAAAAAGACGGAATTCGAAACGGTTGAAATTAAAGTCCTCGACGAAAACCCACAGCGTGCCTCCGATATGGTCGATTCGCTCATCCTTTACTACAACCAGCATCTGCAAAAGCAACATGCCATTAAATACCTCGAAGTGGCGGAGATCGCCCTGCACGATCTGAAAATCAAAAACCAGGAAATCGACTCGCTCAAACAATTACTCGTTCAACTCAGCAGAGAACACAGCCTGCTGAATTACCCTTCGCAGGTTGAAGCAGCGACCGTTGGCTTAATGGATGCAGCTGCCCGCAAAGGCGACACCAAGCCCGCCCGCGAATTACTCGACAACCTGAAAGAAAAAGGAATTGAATTTCAGGTTGTAGAGCACCAGCTAACCGAATTTCAACGGGTAGCCGACTCGCTTAAGGTCCAGCACGACTGGGGTATGAGCCACGGCACAAAAAAAATCACGTACGGAATCGTGGTCGAAAGCCCGTTTCCGGCCGACAAAAAAGCATATCCGGTACGCTGGCTGATCGTTTTTCTTTCCACCCTGGCTGCTTTTGCTGCTTCCGTGGTATGCGTTTTACTGATCGACTATTTCCGTGGAAGAAGTACGGCACAATAAAAACATCATACCCGACAGCTGGTTAAAGTACATCCTTTTTTATGCCCTTTCGGCGGCCTTCATCCTGGCCAATGCCTGGCTGGTGCTTAAAAAAGATACACTGCTGGGTATTGCTGTACCCTTTTTGTTTCTTTTTTTTGTTACCGCTGTATATTCCTACGACAAACTGATCTGGCTGACGGTTCTTTTTGTCCCGTTCTCGGTACCGCTTCGCCGGTTGATCCCGGGTTTACCCTTCGATATGCACATGCCTACCGAGCCTCTGCTGCTCGGCATTCTGATCCTTTTCCTGATCACCCAACTGAACAGAAAGAAAATCGACCGGTCGATTGCCCTGCATCCGATCGCACTTACGGTTTACTTTTACCTGGCATGGATGGCCTTAACATCCATTAGCAGCACAATGCCCCTGGTTTCGTTCAAATATCTGCTGACGCGCATCTGGTTTACGGTTGTTTTCCTGTTCCTGATGGCCTTTCTGTTCCTTCAGAAACAAAAAAACATCGAGCGTTTCATCCTCCTGTTTACGATTGCCCTGGTACCTGTTCTCTTATACACTCTTCTGCGTCACCTAAAATACGGACTTACGAACAACACAGCCGCCCACTGGGTCATGTCGCCCTTTTTCAACGACCACACTTCGTATGGCGCCTTGCTGGCCATGCTGATCCCCTTTTTGGCGGGCTTCGCTTTTGGCGGATGGTTCGACCGGAAGTATCGATTCTGGCTACTGTCGTTATTGGGAATTTTTGTGATCGCCGAACTATTTTCGTATACAAGAGCCGCCTGGCTCAGCCTGTTTTTCGCCGGGGGAATATGGGTATTGATCCGTTTAAAAATATCGTTCCGCACCCTGGTTCTGACGCTCGTTACCCTTTTCCTGATTATTTTTACGTTCCAGGGACAAATTCTCGAGCGACTGGAACGCAACTCCCAGGATTCTTCCTCAAACCTAATGGAACACTTTACATCGATGACCAACATCACTACCGATGCATCGAACCTCGAGCGAATCAACCGATGGCAATGCGCCATCGCTATGTACAAAGAGAAGCCGGTTTTGGGATGGGGCCCAGGAACGTACGCTTTTAAATACGCGCCCTTCCAGCTTACCCGCCAACGGACCATCATCAGCACCAATTCGGGCGACGGGGGCAATGCACACAGTGAATACCTCGGATCGCTGGCCGAATCGGGGCTTATCGGCTCATTCAGTTACCTGTTGATCATCGTTGTGGTACTATATACCGGAATCAGGGCCTATTCGGCCACAAACGACAGGAGAAAAAAAACCCTGCTGCTTTCGGCCGTGCTGGGACTGATCACCTATTATTTTCACGGAATCCTGAACAACTTTCTCGATACCGATAAAATCTCGCTGCCCTTCTGGGGATTTACCGCCATTATTCTTGCATTGGATCTCTCAATCCGGAAAGAAAACAACCGTAGCCCACGGCTTGCCGAACAAAAAACCGAATGAAAGAATCAAAATCAGTTTGAGCCATTTTATTTCGTTTGAATAATTTTTTTATTCACATAATTTCTATATTTGTAATTGAATCATTTTCAATTACTATGAAAACCTCCCTTCTCTTTGCACCAATTCGCATCTTCATGTTCCTATTTTGTTTGTTGCCCATACCCTCAAAGCTCTGTGCACAGCAAACGATCCCATGTGGAGGTGGGGATATTATCGGGGATAACGGATCGGTTAGCTATACCGTTGGGCAGATTGCTTTCCTCACGTACACCAATTCAGATATGATCTTTACAGAAGGCACGCAGCAACCCTGGGAAATTTTCGCAATAAATGGTTCCTTTACCCGGCATTGGATCGATCTCAAATGTGCTGCCCATCCCAATCCTGCATCGGATGTTTTGTATCTCACACTCAACACAAGTATTCCTGAAGATCTCAGCTATATTCTTTGCGACATTAAGGGGAGCGTACTCCAAAAGAAATCCATTTTTGAACAAAATACAATCCTAAATCTATCACCCTATAAAAGTTCAAACTATATTTTACGGATACAAATTAAGAACCAGGATATTCAGGTATTCAAAATTGTAAAAAAGTAAACAAAACTCCTTTTCCCCAACACAATTCAAACCTAAACCGAAAATACCGTTGAAACAAAAACCGATGAATCATGAAAAAATATTCTTTCTTTTTGCTGCTTTTGCTGTTTTCTGCCTTTTCCCCAATCAAGCAAATCGTTGCAGAATCCAACGAAACCATAAGCTATC
>DAIMEA010000391.1:0-4352 GCA_036725585.1 Prolixibacteraceae bacterium
AGCATCGGTATTCGACATTTTTATTGTGGGCGGCGGTTCGGGTGATTATTACCGCGTACAGGATGTTCCCCACGGATCTGTAACCCGCTGCTGGTATCCTTCACCGGGCAACAACATGACCCGGCGAATCACTATTTATACCCCGCCCGGGTACGGGCATAGCCGGCAAAAATATCCTGTTCTCTATTTGTTGCACGGCATGGGCGGCGACGAAGAAGCCTGGATTGCCTTAGGACGTACGGCACAGATCCTGGATAACCTTATTGCACAAGGAAAAGCAGAACCTATGATTGTGGTGATGACCAACGGGAATGTAGCCCAACAGGCAGCTCCGGGCGAATGCCCGAAAGGAATGTACAAACCCACAATGCAACTTCCACACACCATGGATGGAAAATTTGAGGAAACCTTTCCCGATGTGCTAGCATTCATCGAAAATAATTACCGGGTCAAACGCAATAAAGCAAGCAGAGCGATTGCCGGATTGTCGATGGGAGGATTCCATGCATTGCATATATCCCGCTATTATCCCAATACATTCGATTACATCGGCTTGTTTTCTGCAGCCATTTTACCCGGCCAAAACGTTTTGTCAAAGGTTTATGAACAGATGGATGAAACCTTGACCGCACAAATGAAAAATGGATACCAGGAGTACTGGATTGGAATGGGAAAGACGGATTTCCTTTATCAAGCAGGCGAAGAATACCGGGCAAAGCTCGATAGCCTTGGGATGAACTACACATATTATGAAACCGAAGGAGGGCATACCTGGACGAACTGGAGGGTGTATCTCACAAAGTTTGTTTCGCTTTTATTTCATTAAGGGGGAATAGTTGTTCATAGTGGGTAAGGGTAAAAGGCAGAAAAACAATAGAACAAACAACAGGGTGATGAAGGGGTGGTTATTATTTTGGGCGGGATGGCTTCTGGTCAGCTCCTCGTTTTCGCAATCAATTTCAAATGTGGTTGTCACTGGAGGCAGGATTGCCGGATATACCGAAGATACGATTACTATTTTCAAGGGTATTCCTTTTGCCGCGCCACCGGTGGGCTCGAATCGCTGGAAACCGCCACAGCCCGTCATCCCCTGGGATTGTGTTTTAACAACCGATCGCTTTGCACTTCCGTGCCCACAATATGCCCCGATTCTTCCGAATGTTCTGAAAATTAGTTCATCCGAAGATTGTCTCTACCTGAATGTGTGGACACCGGCAAAATCGACCGACGATCGATTTCCGGTAATGGTTTGGATTTATGGTGGCGGTTTTGCCCTGGGGTCAACATCAACGCCCTTGTATGATGGAACAGAATTGGCCCGAATGGGAGTGGTGGTGGTCAGTATTGCTTATCGGGTTGGTGCACTGGGCTTTCTTTCCCATCCCTGGCTGAGCAAAGAATCGCCCGAAGGAGTCTCGGGGAATTACGGTTTACTTGACCAGATCGCCGGACTGAAATGGGTGCAGGAAAACATAACCGCATTCGGTGGCAATCCGCAGAATGTTACAGTTTTTGGCGAATCGGCCGGAGGAATTTCCGTAAGTATGCTCTGTGCTTCACCCCTCGCAAAAGGTCTTTTCCAGAAGGCTATATGCCAAAGCGGGGGTAACTTTGGCCCGATAAGTGCGAAACGCACTACAGGAACAATCCAGAACCTTGCTTCGGCCGAGCAGTCGGGGCTTGCGTTTTCCGAACGATTGGGTGCACATTCGTTGGACGCGTTACGTACATTGAAACCCGAAAAATGGAGAAACGATTCTCTGGCACAGATGGGGGGATTCTGGCCTGTTGTCGATGGATATGTACTTCCCGGCGACCAATACCAATTATATCAGGCTGGGCAATACAACGATATCCCGGTTTTGTTGGGAACCAACTCTGACGAAGGTTCTCTTTTTGTGGCAGCTACTTCGGTTCAAAAATTCAGAGCGAAAGCGGAAGAGTTGTTCGGACCTTTTGCATCGAAGGCATTGGAGCTATATCCGGCGAACACACGAAAACAAACCCGTATTGCAATGGCCGATATCGTTCGTGAAACACTTTTTGCCTGGCCAACCTGGGCTTGGGCAACGCTACAGACGCAAACGGGACATTCGCCGGTTTATCTGTATTATTTTTCGTACCCGGCAAAAATTTTACCCTTTTTGGGTGGTAAACCCCGGGGAGCCGGCCATGGGTCGGATATTCGCTTTGTTTTTCGTACCTTAAAAAAGGGAGCAACCGAAACCGAAAAAATACTTTCAAAAACCATGGCTGCTTATTGGACAAATTTTGCGAAAACCGGAAATCCCAACGGAGCGGAACTTCCCGAATGGCCGGTTTATCAAACCGGAAAACCAACGGTTCTTTATCTGGATCAAAGCGTTCAATCCGGTCCTGTTCCCAATATTGAACAACTCCTGTTTGTCGAAGATTATTTTAATTGGAAACGCGGACAACAATAGAAATGAGTTTTATAAATATTGAATAATGAATCAAAAAAATCATTTATTGACCGGGTGGGCAGTTTTGCTGTTTGCTTTTCTTTTGCCCGCTATGAGCTGTCAACAGGAAACAAAATATTCCGATGAACAACAGCTTTTTGTCAGCGATACGTTAGCCATTGCCCAAACGGAGTACGGGAAGGTAAAAGGCTTTATCCTACGAGAAATAATCCAATTCAGGGGCATACCCTATGGCGCTTCAACAGCAGGTAGTAACCGTTTTATGCCGCCTCAACCTCCCGAACCATGGGAAGGAATTCTTCCGACAGTATGGTGGGGAAACTCAGCCCCACAGATAATGGAGGGACGATATGCCCATGCCTATGCCTCGTTTGTCGATCATTGGAATTATGATGAGGTCAGCGAAGACTGTCTGAGACTGAACGTCTGGACACCGGCATTGAACGATGGGAAAAAGCGTCCGGTTTTGCTGTGGTTGCATGGAGGAGGTTATACGAACGGAAACGGGATCGAACAAGATGGTTACGACGGGGAAAACCTGAGCCGAAAGGGCGACATTGTTTTTGTTTCGATCAACCACCGGCTCGGCCCGCTGGGCTTTTCCGATTTGTCGGGAGTGGGTGGCGAAAAGTACCGCTACTCGGGTAATGCAGGCGTGCTCGATATGCTGTTCGCCCTGGAATGGGTGAACCGGAATATCGAAAACTTTGGTGGCGATCCCGGCAATGTCACCATCATGGGACAGTCGGGCGGTGGCGCAAAAGTGTGCAACCTGGTTGCCATGGAGCAAACCCGGGGGCTGGTGCATAAAGCCATTCCTCTGAGCGGCTCGACAATTCAATCGATTGGGCAGGATTACGCTCGCCAGGTAGGAGCATATATCCTTCGTGAAGCCGGTTTGGAACCTTCTGAAGTAGATCAACTTCAGGAGCTCTCCTGGCTCGAATACATTCATTTGGCCAATCGTGCTGCCCGAAAATGTGCCCAGGAAAATCCTGCGGCAGGCCAACGAGGCTTTGGACCGGTTGCCGATGGCGATATTCTGCCTGCCGGGCAATATTTTTCAGATCCTCAAGGGGCCGGTTCCAAAATCCCCATGCTGCTCTGTACAACATTTCACGAGTGGGGAATGGCACGTACCCAACCCGAATTGGAAACGATCTCGGCTGAAAAGGCCATTGAAATGCTTAAAGAACGGGCCGGATTCCGGGGTGGATTGGGCGACAAGGCCGAAGTAGCATACCGTGCATACGAACGGGTGTTCCCCGAAGCCAAACCCATCGAAATCATGACTCTGGTGGCAAGTAACCGAAAAGGAGTCATCGAAACGGCCAACGCCAAGGCCCGGCAGGAAGCTCCTGTATACCTCGCCTGGTTTGGCTGGGAGCCTCCTTTGTTCGACCAGCGTATGCGGGCCTTCCACTGCCTCGATATCTGCTTCTGGCTGGCCAATACCGATATCATGTTAACCCATACCGGCGGAGGTAAACGCCCCCGGGTACTGGCCGACAAAATGAGCGATGCACTGTTGAACTTCATGAAAACAGGAAATCCCAACGGGGGCGACCTCCCATATTGGCCGGCCTACACAACAGAGAAGGGCGAAACCATGATTTTGGACGATGTTTCGATGGTAAAAAACGATCCCGATCGCGAAGCAAGGGCTCAATTTTAAGGTGAAGTCTTTTCGCAATACATTGGTTCAAGGATTCCGGTTTTTTTCTGTTTACGGACATCTTCTTATTTTTATGCTTCCAAACCAACAACAACATGGCACAAAATTACGATTACAAACTTGAATTTACCGTCAGGGATTACGAATGCGATTTGCAGGGAATTGTCAATAATTCGGTGTATCAGAATTACCTGGAACATTGCCGTCATAAGTTTTTACATGCTGCCGGACTG
>DAIMEA010000392.1:0-4337 GCA_036725585.1 Prolixibacteraceae bacterium
CTTTCACATTGGCCATGTTCGACAGACTCACCGAGATTCCCTTTTTCCATTTCAGTTTTTTGCTCACTTCGAGCACCTTCCCGAAGTATTCCCATGCTTTCGGATAATCGGGTTTCTCTTCGGTATAAAAACGCCCGGCTTCGTTGTACACAGCAGCCTGAAAGGTGGGATTCATTACTTTCCCCTCATCGACCAAAGCGACCGATTTCATCAGATATTTTTCCCGGTTCACGGTATCGCCCACTTCCTTGAAAACAGTCGAAATGTTTTTATAGGTTCCGGGCAAGAAGTTAAACGCTTTGCTGTCTTCTTTCAGTTTGGCCGCTTTCAGCAGAAGTTCCAGGGAACGGGGATAATCGGTGCGTCCGGTTGAACCGTACAATACGCTCAGGTTTTCGAGGGAATTGGCCCACTGCAGGGTATCATGCGCTTGTTCGGATAAAGCAATAGCTTTTTCGAAACAGCTTATTGCTTTCTGAAAATCGCCCCGATGCTGGTAGTTGTATGCACTATTGGTGAGCCCTTTAAGCTGATTAACCGTATCGCGCTGCCGAACGGCCCAATCATACGTTTTTTCGGAATAAACAAGCGAGCTGTCGGTGGCACCGGCAAACCAATAATGATTCGAAAGCTCATGGGCAAGGGAACAAGCCCTGGCAATCCGTCCCTCCTGAAAATCCCGGTTCATTTCGAGGATCAACGAATCAGCGGAAACCGGAGGCCGGGTACAAAAAATGGGCTCCACTGAGAACAAGCTCATCCCGAAGAAAAGGACAAACAACCAATGCCGCATGCGTGTTGAATTTTTCCTAAAGATAACAATAATTCATTTGTTCAGACATGCATTGTGCCGTATGTGTTTCCCTGTTTCGATTTATTGTTATCCGGGAAAATTGAAAATCGATGTTCGTTAAATCCTCTGTCACAAGGGACTCCTCATCTCCCGATAGCCCCGGGATCCAAATGACCGTATGGAGTAAATTCAACCAGAAGGAGGGCTTGTTTGGAGAAACGTTTTTGCGTAAACTATGATGAGATAATAAAAAAGGAGCTGATAATCAAGCAGCTCCTTTTCTTTTTCAATCGTTTCTTTTCCAACGATCACTTTACGTAATCGGCCTCCATGAGAAAATCGTAGCTCATTTTCACACTTTCGAGAGGCGTATAATTATAACGTTCCACTTCGACGATGATGTGTTTCATTCCCGAAACTTCGGCAGCGGCAAACATGGAAGCGAAATCCATCATCCCGCTGGCCCCAAGTTCTTCTTTGTCTTTCACGTGCCATAGTTCAAAGCGTCCGGGATACTGGTTAAAATAATCGACCGGGTTTTTGCCACCGACCACAATCCAGTAAAGGTCGAGTTGGAAAAACACTTTTTCGGGATCGGTATTTTGCAGCATATAATCGTAGCGGACGATACCGTCGACTTCCCCAAATTCCTTGTCGTGGTTGTGATAACCAAAGCGGATTCCCTTTGCGTTGCATTTGGCGCCTACTTCGTTAAAGTAGTCGCAGTAGCGCTGCAAATCTTCCAGCGATCCGTAGCCATACTGATCCATGAAGGGTTGCACGATGTATTTTACACCGGCGGCCGCATGAGCATCGATGCACAGATCCCACCAGGCCATCACCTCTTCGTAATTCGACGAATCGGGCACAGGGCGTCCGGTATGCGACGAAAGAAATTCCATCCCGTTGTCGTTCAGCAGCTTTTTGAACTCCAGCGGTTCCATTCCGTAGAATTTACCATCGCCATATCCGGCAGCTTCGGCCACATTATAACCGATTTCACCAACCTTAATAATGGTCTGTGCGGGATCAGCCCTCATATCGTCGCGAACAGAATAAAGCTGTAATCCTATCTCCTTTGCTTTTTCGCACGAGGAAAGGTTCACTGCCAAAAGCAGTGCGATCAGGATAAACAAACTGTTCCGGATCATAATTCTTTGATTTTTATGTTCCGGTACCACACATCGTCGCCATGGTCCTGCAGCCCGATGTAGCCTTCGGAAGCCACATCGGCCCAGGTGGGATTCAATTCAGGAAACTTGCTTCCGGCCACCAGTTCGTTCCATTCGGGCGTCCAAAGGTGGTATTCGAGCACGGTTTCCCCGTTCTGTTTATGCACTACCGTTCCCTTGAAACAAATGATTTCTGCAGAATTCCATTCACCTGCAGGCTTTGTATTCTGGGGTTTGGCCGGAATCAGGTCGTACAGGGAACCCGCCTGGCGGTTTCCGTCTTTTCCCAGTAAAGCATCGGGATGTTTGGCATTGTCGAGTACCTGCATTTCGGGCGCCGTTTTCCAGATGAAATCGAATTCGGGTGTTTCCTGTCCCAGGTAGAAAATCCCGGAATTTCCTCCTTCCGAAATTTTCCATTCCATTTTCAGGTGGAAATTGGAAAACTTCTTGTTATAAAGGATATCGCCGCCTTCTTTTGCACCGGCTTCACCCCTGCCCGATCCCTGGCACATGAGCGCATCGCCGTCGATGATCCATCCGTTGGGAAAGGTTTCTTTACCATAGTTTCGCCACCCATCGGTGGTCTTGCCATCGAATAACAATTGCCATCCTTCGGCTTTTTCTTCCTTGGTCAGTTGATTTGGACCTGTTTTTTCCGTACAAGAACTCATAATCACTGTTGACAGAATAATGAATAAAAGACTCACATTTTTCATATTCAATTTTTTAAATGGTTTAGTTTTCCTAAGCAGGCATATCGGGCAAACGCCATCCGTCGCGATAGGTATGCCGGATCATTTCGGCCGCGAATTGTTGCGCATTCATGGCGGGCGTATAATCCTTGTTGAAGGTGGGGTGCCCGTCGTGAATGGCAAAGCCGTCTTTCACCACAATCCGGATGCTTTCGTCGGGTGTGATGTTGGTAAAGCGCATGTTTTCCCCATCCCAGGCCAGTTCTTTGTTGAGCGATTGAAGGCGAACAGCCAGAACGCCCATCACCACCATTTCGTTGAACGGACCTGCTTCGGAGAAATCGGAAGCGGTTTTTACCCGGTTTTCGGGCGATTCTTTGCAGGCGCGTACCCAATCCATTTCGTGGCTGGTTTCCACTTTTCGTCCCACCAGGGCTCCTTCGGGTTTTTCTATTGAACCGTCGGGGCGAAGGATCCAGGGATTCACGCCATAGCATCCGCAAATCAGTTTTCCTTTTGTTCCATGGAAGATGACACCGCCACCTGCATCGTTCATATCTTTTCCTGCCGGCCATTTGTCGGGGAAATTCGGTTTCAGGCCGCCGTCGTACCAATGCACTTCCACTTCGGGAAATTTCATTTTCATTCCTTTTTCGGCAACCTTCCGTTCCGGGAATACCAGTTTGACCACCTCGGCAGTTGGGCACGATTCGCTCAACAAGAGGGTGGAACTACCCTGAACGCGCACAGGATATTTCAACTTTAAGCCCACGAAAACGGGATGCAGGATATGGCAGGCCATATCGCCCAGGGCGCCGGTGCCAAAATCCCACCATCCACGGAAGTTCCATGGGGTATAAATGGAATTGTAGGGCCTCATGGGTGCCGGACCAATGAAGCAGTCCCAGTCGAGGGTGTCGGGGACCCATTCGCCTTTTTCGGGGCGGGCAAGACCCTGTGGCCAGATCGGGCGATCGGTGAAGGCTTCCACTTTTGTAACCTCTCCAATCTCCCCATTCCAAAGCCAGGTACACGTCTGACGAACACCGTCGCCCGAGCTTCCCTGGTTTCCCATTTGGGTAGCCACTCTTTGTTTCCCGGCCAGCCGGGTGAGCAAACGCGATTCGTATACCGTGTGGGTCAAGGGCTTTTGCACATATACATGTTTGCCCATTTCCATGGCCTGGGCTGCAATGATCGCATGGGTGTGGTCGGCCGTAGCGACAATGACGGCATCAATCTCTTTACCCATTTCATCATACATCCTGCGAAAATCCTTATAGCGTTTTGCCTTTGGATTCTCCTGAAAAACATGTTCGGAATATTTCCAGTCAACATCGCAAAGTGCGACAATGTTTTCGGTTGCAGCCACGTGTTTCAGGTTGGAATTACCTACCCCGCCAATGCCCACTACCGCGATATTGAGCTTATCGCTAGGGGCAATGTGCCCCAGCCCGCTGATGACCCGCCCCGGGAGAATCGTTAATCCCATGGCTGCCAGAGCTGAATTTCCCAGAAATTTTCTTCGGCTGATGCCGGTTTTTTCGTCCTTTGTCTCCATAATCAGTACGTTAGGTTGATATTATGTAAATAGTTATCGTCGTGCCATCGTGCCATCGTTCCGTCGTGCCATCGTGCCGTCGTGTCGTCGTGCCGTCGTGCCATCGTGCCATCGTG
>DAIMEA010000393.1:0-4334 GCA_036725585.1 Prolixibacteraceae bacterium
TCAAACTGTTTTAACAGGCGCATCATTTTGGGTGTTATATCCGAAAGCTGAATTTTGGCATCCACGTCAATGGTTTGTACCATTTGCTTTTTGGTAATGTTGCTTCGCACAAACTCTTCAAAGCGATCGGTAAAACGCTTTACATTTTCCAGTTTTAAGGTAAGACCTGCTGCATACATGTGCCCACCGTATGATTCGAGCAAATCGCTGCAGTAATCGATGGCTTCATAGAGGTCGAAATCTTTGACCGAGCGTGCCGAGCCGGTTGCCATACCGTTCGACTCGGTAAGGATCACCGTAGGGCGATAGAACCAGTCGGTCAATCGCGATGCGACGATTCCGACAACTCCTTTATGCCAGTCGCGGTTGTACAATACCGTGGTCGTCCGCCGGGTCATCTCCTCATTCGTTACAATCATGTCGAGGGCTTCCTGGGTAATGTCGCGGTCGAGCGATTTCCGTATTTCGTTGAATGAATTGATCTCTTCGCCCATTTCGTTGGCGAGTTCGTTGTTGCTCGATATCAATAGTTCAACCGATTTTTTACCGTGTTCGATGCGGCCGGCAGCATTCAACCGGGGGCCAATTTTGAAGACAATGTCGTTAATCGTGATCCCGGTTCCGTTGATTCCGGAATGGTTGATTAGCGTTTTGAGCCCGACACTCGGATTGGAATTCAGTTTTTTAAGACCGTAATACGCCAGCACACGGTTTTCGCCGGTTACCGGAACGATATCGGAGGCGATACTGACCACCACTAAGTCGAGCAGGTCGTAAATTTGTTGCACCGGCTCGTTGTGGCGCTGGCAATAGGCCTGAAGCAATTTAAAACCCACCCCGCACCCCGATAATTCTTTGTAGGGATAGGTGCAATTGGGACGCTTGGGATCCAGTACGGCAACAGCTTCCGGTAGACGATCGCCGGGATTGTGGTGGTCGCAAATAATGAAATCGACATGACGGGTTCGGGCATAGGCAATTTTTTCAATGGCCTTGATACCGCAATCGAGGACAATGACCAGTGAAAAACTTTTATCGGCTGCAAATTCAATCGATTTTGGTGAGATTCCGTACCCTTCGGAATAACGATCGGGTATGTAGTAGTGAAGATCCGAAATACGGTTTTTCAAAAACAGGTACATCATAGCCACCGATGTTGTTCCGTCAACATCGTAATCGCCATAAATGAGTACCCGCTCCTGTCGTTCAACTGCCTGTCGCAACCGGGCCACCGCTCTGTCCATATCCTTCATCAGAAATGGATCGTACAGATCGGCAAGCCGGGGTCGGAAAAAAGCTTTGGCCTCTTCGAATGTTTTAATATTTCGTTGTACCAACAGATTGGCAATCGTCATATCGACGCTTAGCTGAGCCGACAAGTGCTTTACATCATTTAGTTCGCCCGGTTCTTTAAGGTTCCATACCTTCTCTGTCGTCTGTATCATGTATTGCACTGGAATGTCCCAAAGATAGCAAAACCCGACGCAACAAAAAACATTTTTAAATAGGCAGTACAAAGTTTTTCCCAACAATCAATTAATTGGCTTAAAATCAAATCATCCATTTCCAACGAACTACAAGCTTGCTCTTCATTCTTCGTGTTTTGATCAAAAAATGGGGAAAATAAATAATGTTGAAGCTATTTATTACCTAAATTGCTTTATTATTCTCATCTCAAAAAATACTACCATGAAAAAAATCTCTTTTTTAAAACAAACAAACATGCATGAAAAAAAATTCATGCCCGTTATCAAAACCTTACCGGAAGAAACAAAATCCGGAAGATGCTCCAGACGGAGACTCCTTATCACTGCTTTACTCTTGTTGTCCTTTTCGATAATGACTTCTGCACAAACGCTTGATAAAAAATGGGGCTTTGGTGCCGGAGCCGGTGGATATTACAACACGGCTACTCAAACAGTCGGACTGGGGCTCGATGCCTATCTGAGCCGTTACCTGTCAAAATCGTTCGATATCATGGCCAATATTACCGTCGGCTATTTTGGGAATCAGGATATCGATGAACCCCTCGACATGTTCAATCCTTCTCTTAACCTGAGATACAAATTGTACAACGATTACATTTTCCCGCTCGAAAGCCGGTTTCAGCCCTATATCAACGGGGGTGTCGGATTCCTGTTCGACAATGGAAAATCCGGTCTCAATTTTAATGCGGGTGCAGGGGTGAAATACCCCCTAAGCAAAACCTTTTCCCTCTTTTTTGAAGCCGGGTATATTCATGGAATAAACTCCACAAGGATGGATGAAACAAATACGCCCCTCGATGTTCACGACAATTTTATCAAAGCCATTGTGGGCATCGAAATCAGCTTCTTCCGCCAGCCCGACCGGGATAAGGACGGTGTAACCGACAACCTCGACCATTGCCCGGGCACACCGCTTGGCGCTCTGGTCGACCTGAACGGGTGCCCCTCGGACAGCGATGAGGACGGAGTTTTCGACGGTATCGATGAATGCCCTTTGACACCCAAGGGCGCTCCTGTGGATGAAAAAGGCTGCCCTCTCGACAGTGATGAAGACGGCGTAATCGATTTCTCCGATGAATGCCCCGACACCCCCTATGGATGGAAGGTGGACGAAAAAGGATGCCCGTTCGACACCGATAAAGATGGCGTATTTGATGAAAACGACCAGTGCCCCGATACCCCGGCCGGTGTGCTTGTCGATAAAAAAGGCTGCCCCATCGACAGCGATGGCGACGGAGTGAACGACACCGATGATCAATGTCCCGACACCCCGAAAGGCACCGACGTGGATGAAAAGGGATGCCCCCTTGATGCCGACGGCGACGGGGTAAGCGACAAAAACGACCAATGCCCCGATACACCCAAAGGCTATGTTGTCGACAAGAAGGGCTGCATCGACGGAACGGCGACCATCGATATGCTAAACGGGAAAATTCAACCCATTTACTTCGGCACCGATCTGAGCCAGGTGGTCCCTGCAGAAAATCCGAAAGTCGACAACCTGGTGAAAATCCTGAAGGATTACCCGGAATATCTTGTCAACGTATATGGCCATGCCGATCCCCGGGGAAGCGACGAATACAACAAAGCCCTTTCGCAACGAAGGATCAATTCCGTGGTTGCCCTGCTCAAACAAAAAGGAATCCCGGCCGAACGAATCCGCACCAAAGCATTTGGTGAAGAAATGGCGCCCCAGGGAGAACTGACCGAAGAACAATTGCAGGAAAACCGCAAAGTGGCTTCGTACATGTTCATTAAAGTGGGACAATAAAGAACTCGGAAGGAGAAAGATTGTTAAAGTTGCGTTGCCCGCTTTGCGGAACTCCGACCAAACAAAAGAATGAGGATGAGGTTGCGATGATCCACATTTCCAATGCGAATCGCAACCTCAATCTTAAGGGCTCTTTTCGCCGGGGGAATAACGAGAATCCGGTTTGGGTCAAATAATTCAGATTGCTTCAACATAATACCGTATATGTCTGTAAGCTTTTTATTGTTCGCTGTTTTGTCGGCTATAGCCTTACTTCTTTTCCTGGTGCTCCGGTGGAAAATCAGTGCTTTTATTTCCTTGCTGATTGTTTCCATTTATGTGGGCATATTATGCGGCATGCCGTTAAATAGCATTCTCGACAGCATGCAAAAGGGAATGGGCGGCACCCTGGGTTTTGTAGCCACGGTCGTCGGGCTGGGAGCCATTTTCGGGCAAATGCTCGAAAGCTCCGGGGGAGCCTTGTCCCTGGCACATACCCTGATCCGGAAATTTGGTGCGCGCAGAGCTCCGACAGCAATGGCCATAACCGGATTCCTTGTTGCCATACCCGTATTTTTCGATGTTGGATTCATCATTTTGATTCCGCTTGTTTACGCTATGTCCCGGGACACAGGTAAGTCGTTGCTTTATTATGGCATCCCACTGTTGGCCGGACTGGCTGTAACCCACAGTTTTATCCCGCCCACACCGGGTCCGGTCGCAGTAGCCGAAATCATTCAGGCCCAACTGGGTTGGGTCATCCTGTTTGGATTTATTCTGGGGATTCCGGTTGCTTTTCTGGCCGGGCCGGTATGGGGCAAATACATCGCCCGGAGAATCAAGATCCCGGCTCCTGATGAAAGCAATCCGGAAGCATACAACGAAGGAGAAAGCCCCTCTTCTTTACCTTCATTCCGGCTCATTGCGATCTTAATTGGTCTTCCGCTGATGCTGATTGTTCTCAACACCTTCACAAAAGTGCTGACGGATAAAATGATCGTAAAACAAACACCCATTACGGACATTGTACGTTTTCTCGGTCACCCCTTTACAGCCTTGATCATTGCTACGCTGGCAGCCATCTGGCTTCTGGGGAT
>DAIMEA010000394.1:0-4331 GCA_036725585.1 Prolixibacteraceae bacterium
ATCGGCATTGCCCTGTTTTTCATTCCGGCCCTGATGGAGAAGCTTCCATTGAAAAGGAGCATAAAGGCGCACTCGTTTAAACGCAAACGCCGGATCGTTGCATTAAACCTTGTTTATCTGAAATGCATCCGCTTTAGCAAACGATACAAATGGATATACATCCTGCTCTTTGTTTTGGGTTTTGGGATCCCGATACACTGGCTGCCCGACAAACTGGAAAAAGAGGAACACCTGCATTCCATTTACAACAAGACCATGGGTTCCGATTGGTTCGTGCAGGAGGTAAAACCGGTATTGTCGAAGGTGGTGGGGGGAGCCCTAAGGCTTTTCAGTGAAAACGTATTTGAAAAATCGTACTATGTAGAGCCCTCGAGGACAACCCTTACTGTTTCGGGCTCGATGCCCGAGGGATGCACGACCCGGCAATTGAACGAAGCTGTAAAAAAAATGGAGGCAGAAATTTCGGTTTACCCCGAAGTGGAACTGTTTCAAACCACGATATATGGTCCGCACTATTCTGCCATACAGATCCATTTTACCGATTCGTCCGAGTTTACCGGGTTTCCTTATTTTCTGAAGGAAGAACTGACTTCCAAGGCCATTCAGCTGGGCGGGGTCGACTGGAACATATACGGGGTGGGGCGGGGTTTTTCCAACGCGCTCAGCTCCGGGTACAAGAGCAGCCGGATTATTCTTGAAGGGTATAACTACGACCAGTTGTATGGCTATGCTACGAAACTGATGTCGGAACTTCTGAAAAATCCCCGGGTAAAAGAAGCGGAGATTACCGGATCGACCCAATGGAATTATGAATCGTTGCACGAATATTACCTCGAATTTCAGCCTGAAATGTTTGCCTTGCACGATATCTCGCTGTATCGCTTTTACGATTATCTGCACAATAAGCTTTTTCAAAGCAGCAACCTGGATGTTTTTATCGATAACCGCCTGCATCCCGTTACGCTCGTTTCGTCCGATCAGGAACGCTTTCAGGTTTGGAACCTCGAAAATGAACCGATCCGGATCGGCGATAAGCAGGTGAAACTACCCATGATGGGCAGCATCGAAAAACGGAAAACCGGGAACAGTATTCACAAGAACAATCAACAATACCGCCTGATTGTAGCCTACAATTTCATGGGGCCGCATCCGTTGGAAACAATGGTAAAAGAGGAACAGACAGAGTGCCTGAACGAGGTTTTGCCCCTGGGATACCGGGTGGTGGAGGAAAATTTCAGCTGGATGTGGAACCAAAAAGACAAAACTCCTTATTTTCTTATCTTACTGGTTATCGTCATCATTTATTTTATCTGTTCCATTCTTCTTGAATCGCTTAGCCAGCCCCTGGCCATCATCGGGATGATCCCCGTTTCGTTCATCGGGATTTTCCTGACCTTCTATCTGTTTGATATCAACTTCGATCAGGGCGGGTTTGCTTCGTTTATTCTCTTATGCGGCATTTCGGTCAATTCCGGTTTGTACATCCTGAACGACTACAATCAGATGTTGAAGCAATCGAAGCGTTTGAAAATCAACTGTTACATGAATGCGTTCCGGCATAAAATTTTTCCGATTATCCTGACCATTTTCTCGACTTGTTTGGGATTGGTTCCCTTTATCTGGGACGGGCAAAACGAAGTTTTCTGGTTTTCGTTTGCCTCGGGGGCCATTGGAGGGCTGATTTTCTCGCTTGTGGCCTTGCTGGTGTTTCTTCCGCTCGCGATACGCACGAACGAGCCGAAACGATGAACGATAATAGGTTGAAAATGAACACCTATTCGATCCATGTAATTGGAAAAAAGTTCATTGAAAAGCATTCGAAAGGCTTCAGTACATGGAATCCATCAATTGATCGCCGAGATGCGGTTTGTTGGGTCTTGCATGATTTGCAGCAGCTACAAAGAGGTTGACGCTGAGCGACTCAGTATATTTTCGAACAGACTGCGCAATATGGAGGATAGGGGCGGCCTGGTGGCGGCCCGGCCAATACCCTCATTCTTTCCTCTGCGCTCTCAGCGTTCTCTGGTGTCATATTTGAAATGACTCCGTGTGCAGAAATATTCTTCTCATTGGGGCGGGCTACCTGCAGCAGGAGTGCAATCTCAGGTTTTGTCGGGTCACAGAATAAAAATTCTTTTCGCTACACTTCCCGGAAATAATCCTTTCCCGCCCGGCAAACGGGACAAATATAATCGTCGGGCAGTTCCTCAAAGGGTGTGCCGGGGGGAATGCCCTGCTCGGGTTCGCCGGTTTCGGGATCGTAGGTGTAGCCACAGATAATGCATACATATTCGGACTTATTTTCTTCCGGGACCACGGAATGCTGCCGCTTTCCCAGTAATTCTTCCGGGTCGATATAGGTGGGTGCATTTTTGGGCGCCAGCATTTTGTACTGCGAATGATAATAGTCGTAGGTCAGGGGAGGCTGGTCGTTTCGCTTTTCTGCCCGGACCACCTCGCCCAGAAAGAGGATGTGGGTGCCGCAATCGACCTGCTTGACCACCCGGCATTCAAAGACGGCAATGCAACTATCGGTAACCACCGGAATGCCCAGCGTTCCGGTTTCCCAGGTCCAACGGGCAAACTTGTCGGTATCGCGGCCCGACTTGAAACCAAAATCGCCTATAATGGATACGTCCAGATCCTTCGACAAAACCGAAAGAGAGAAAACTCCGCTTTTCTCAATAATTCCACACGTGAAATTGTCCTTATGGCAACTGATGGCAAGAATCTTCGGCGATGATGTTACCTGAAAAGCGGTGTTGCCGGCATAGCCCGATTTTTGCCTGTTCCATGCCGAACAGACCAAATAGAGGCCGTAGGATAGTTGATGAAAGGCTGTATTGTCAATCATAATAAACGAATCGTAGTATTTCCTTTTTTGGTCGGCCTATTTTCTGTATTTTCGGCCAAACAATCTTAAAAACCGATACAATGTATAAAAAAATTGCGCAGCTTGTTTTCTTTATCCTTCTGCATATAATGGTTAATGCGGAAACAAATGAGGGGGCTCTTTTCAACGGGAAGAACTTCGACGGATGGAAAATCCTGAACGGAGATGCAAAATATATCGTTGAAAACAATGAAATTGTCGGAACCTCAAAGATGAATACCCCCAATACTTTTTTGGTTACGGATAAAGACTATACCCATTTCATTCTGGAATACGACATGAAAATGGACGAGGGACTGAACTCGGGTGTACAGATCCGGAGCAAAAGCATCGAATCGTACCAGAACGGCCGGGTACATGGTCTTCAGATTGAGTGCGAAGACTCGCAACGCGGTTGGTCGGGAGGAATTTACGACGAAGCACGCAAAGGTTGGCGCTATCCTCTCGATTACAATTCGGCCGCCAAAATGGCCGCCCGAAAAGGGGAGTGGAATCATTTTCGGGTGGTGGCTTTCGAAAACTTCATTATGACCTGGGTGAACGGAATTCCGGCTGCAAACCTGGTGGAAGAGGATGTCGAAAGCGGTTTCATCGGGCTTCAGGTCCACAGTATTGGCGATGCGAAACACGAGGGTAAAACCATCCGCTGGAAAAATATTACCCTGAAAGAGATTGATCGTTCCGACTTTAAGGCGATCGTTTCTGAGGCACCTCAGGTAAGTTACCTGACCAACAAGTTAACCGACAAAGAAAAAGCCGATGGATGGAAATTGCTTTGGGACGGAAAAAGTACCAACGGTTGGAGAGGAGCCAGGATGAGTCACTTCCCGGAAAAAGGATGGGAGATCAGCGAAGGAATCCTGAAGGTCCTGCCCTCGGGAGGCGGAGAATCGACGAATGGAGGCGATATCGTAACGACCGAAAAGTACCGGAATTTTATCCTGATCGTCGATTTTCAGCTCACCAAAGGAGCCAACAGCGGCATTAAATACTTTGTCGATACCGAACTGAACCAGGGTGCCGGATCGTCTATCGGCTGTGAATTCCAGATCCTCGACGACCAAAACCACCCCGACGCAAAAGCAGGAGTGAACGGTAACCGTACGCTTGCCTCGCTCTACGACCTGATCAAAGCCGATGGGAAGATCTTTAATCCCGGCCTGCCAACGATCAAATACGTCAACGGTTTCGATCAGTGGAACCGGGCGTGCGTTGTGGTCGACGGCCCGATGGTGGAACATTACCTGAACGGAGTGAAAGTGGTGGAATACGAACGGGGCACCCAACAGTGGCGGGCACTGGTAGCTTACAGCAAATATAAAGTTTGGCCCAATTTTGGCGAAGCCGAGGAGGGACACATCCTCTTGCAGGACCACGGTGATGAAGTTCGCTTTAAAAATATAAAAATTAAAGAGTTATAGTAATAAGAACGAAGGGA
>DAIMEA010000395.1:0-4328 GCA_036725585.1 Prolixibacteraceae bacterium
CCTTTGTCTGGAACACTTTATATGTCAAACCTTCAAGTTGAAATCAATGTATTTATTTTATTCGAAGACAAATTGAAAGGCATCTCCCGTGCTTTAAGTGAAATTAATAGCTCTACGAATGTTTTGTGCTCGAACCAATCAATTGTAAATACAAAGAACATTTTTGAAAACTCAATTGATTACATTTTCACTGACCCCCCATTTGGAGATAACTTGCCTTATTCTGAACTTAATTTTATACTTGAAGACTGGATTAAAGTTCATACAAACATAAAGACAGAAGCAATTATTAATTTTACTCATGGAAAGGATTTACCTGAGTATCAAAAATTGATGATTTTAGCTTTCCGAAATTATTACAAACTTCTGAAGCCTAAGAGATGGATTACAATTGTATTCCACAATTCAAAATCAAGTGTTTGGGTTGCCATCCAAGAAGCAATTACAAAGGCTGGCTTCATTATTTCAACAGTTGCAGTTTTAGATAAGAAGAAAGGAACTACTAAACAATTGAGTTACCAAGGTGCTGTAAAAAATGATTTGGTAATTTCGGCCTATAAACCAAGCAAACAATTTGAAGATAGGTTTTTGAAAAATGCCGGAGAAGGCCTGGAAATTGATTTTATCCACGAGTTTCTGCACCAGCAACCCATACGCCCCTTACTGGAACGAACCGAGAAAATGTTGTACTCCAAAATGCTTTCGTACTACATTCAACACGGCTACGAGGTACGCTACGATGCCAAGGCGTTTTACCAAATGCTGCGCCAGAACTTTGCCGAGGAAGACGGCTACTGGTTTAATGCCAACCAGATAAACTCCTACATGGAGTACAAAAAGAAAATGAAACTGGAAGGCATCGACGATATTAAACAAGGCGCGATGATGATGTTTGTAACCGACGAAAAATCGGCGTTGGTTTGGTTGCATAACTTTTTAAACGAGCCCAAATCGTTCTCCGATATTCATACCGCATTCACACAATTAGCCAACATTCAGGGCGACGAAGTACCGGAATTGAGAGAAATGTTGGAGCAAAACTTTATTGCAGAGAATGGGTTATTCCGTCGTCCGCAATCCGAGCCCGAAAAGAACATCGTTATCGAGAAACGCGAAAAACAGCTCATGCGCCAGTTCGAGAGCTTATTAATTCAGGCACAAACCGAAAAGAAAAAAATAAAAACCATCCGCAAAGAGGCGGTTCAGTTGGGCTTTGAGCAATGTTACAAGGAGCAGCGCTTTCAGGATATTCTGACTTTGGCGGGCAGATTAGATAAAGCAATTTTGGAAGAAAATGCCGAGCTAAACGAGTTTGTCGAGGCAGCCGAAATCAGGATAAGCGGGGTAAGTTAACATGAGTTGGCAAAGTAAAATATACTACAAATACCGTTTGGACGAACCGGTGGCAAAAATCATTTCTGATGATACAGGCTTGCTGTTATCAGAACCATTTCTGCAATATCTCACGGAAGAACAGAAAACCTTTGCTGTTGCCAATTCGGTTTCGGAACTAATGAAAAGTTTGTCAGAACCGGGCATTGTCATTCTGGCTAACCAGCTCAATATTCCCGCATTTATCAGCAATAAAAACGATGTTTTCTATTTCAGGTACCCAGATATTCCGGTGAATGGTGATAAAAAACTTCTGGAAGATCTTTCAATCGATGAGTTAATTGCACTGCTTGATTTTGTTGATGCGGAACAACCGCATGTTATTCTTTCGATAATCAACCTAATGGACTTTTTGGAGAAAGCAAATAACCGGACATCCCTGACACACCTGGATAAGCTTTACACCGAAATTAGTTCAATAACAGAATCGCCAGTAAATGCGAGTGAGCTAAAAAAAATCGGGCTACGATGGGCAGAACTGCAGTACCAAAGTTATTTACTGAATAATTCGGATTACCTGAACGGCTACGCCAGGATTGATGAATACAGCAATCCATATTTTGAATCCGGCAATTGGCAGGAGGCATTCTTTTCTCCACCAGCAAATCCCGGTGTCGTTTCACAAATAACCTCAAACTTAAAACAGGGCAAAAACCAAAAGAATGCCCTGCTTTGTTTCGATTGTATGGGATTACCCGAATGGCTGTTGTTAAAAGAATACCTTTCGCCACTCCAATTGAATTTTCAGGAATCTGTTTTGTTTAGTCTCATTCCTTCAATTACATCCATTGCCCGGACCGCTATTTATGCGGGTACCTGGGAAGTATATGAAAAGTCAAATCCCGGGCAATACACCGAAGAAAAAGACTTTAAAGCATTCTTTGGCGCCGATGATACCCTTTACCTGAAAGAAAAAGAGTACACGTCATCCGACGTTTTAATTGGCTTTAATGCGGTAAGTATCATCTTCAATTTCTTCGACGATTTAAGCCACTCCGCACATTTACAGGAATCAAATCTGAACAAATTTGGATACTACAATTCCGTTAAGGATTATCTGAAAAACAGCAAGGTGCTGGATATTTTCAAAGACTTATTGCAGTTGGGTTACGCCATAACCATCTGTTCCGACCATGGCTCAACTATCGCAGTAGGTAGCGGCGAAAAAATCGACAAGTACCTGCACGATAAGTTTGCCAAGCGGGGAACCATCATTGACAAAGATTCATCAGACTTGATCAGTCACAAAAAAATAAGCATCCCTTTCATCGACAATAAACTGGTGGTACTTCCCGAAAACAGGGAAATGTTTGCAAACAAAGGCCAGTACGAGATAAATCACGGCGGTATTACCATCGATGAAATGTTGGTGCCTTTTGTAAAAATTAGTAAGAAGTAAAAACAATGTTAGGATACGACAGACCATTAAAACCGGAATGGATATACAAAACACTGAACTTGGTTGAACCGGGTAAAAATCCAACCGAATATTACGATGCCTACAACGACATTGCCGTTGAATTAACAGGTAAAGATGGAAGGAGAAAAACACGTACCGTGCTTTTCCGAACCTTCATATACAGCTTTCAGGAAAAACAAACGGTCATTGAAAACAACATCCTGATTGGGCTTTCAAGACAGTATGATATGGAATACATGAAGCCAATTTACATGGCTAAGTTTATGCTTGATTATGAGGTGTTAGCTCATTTCACCAAGGTGTTTTTTCAAATTTTCGACCCCTCGCAAACTATTAGCACAAAAGCCATAACAGCAAAGATGGTTGAAAAATTCGGTGACCTGGAAATCGTAAAGCGGTCCACAAGGGCATTTATTAAAACGCTCACCGATTTCAACCTTATAGAAAAAGTAACACAGGATACGTTTCATCAATTACCGAAACAGGTGTTAACCGATGAACAGATAAAAGATATTATCAACCTGTTTTCAGTGTGCCAGCATACCAAACAGATAAACCTGCTAACATTGGACATTCCGATTTTTGCATGGTACAAAACGGAGAACCTGAGTAAAACCGTTCAGAAATTTCATCCCTCCCAATGGGAATATGTAATGGGTAGCAATAGAGAATTATTGAATTTGAAATAAACAGGATTCTGCGCGATCTGCACCCTATCTCCCCATCTTCATAACCTTCCGGGTCACAACCTTGCTTTGGATTTCGCCCCGCACTTCCATCCGGTAAAAATACATTCCCCCGCTTGCGTCGTGGTTGGATGCCCCTGCTCCGTCCCATTCCACCTGGTACATTCCGGCCGGTTTTTTCTCGTTGACCAGGGTGGCAACCCGCTGGCCTGTAATGTTGTATACCGATAAATGGACAAATGCTTCTTCCGCGATCCTGTAATCGATATAGAGTACATCACGGAACGGATTCGGGTAATTGTGGCAAGTGATCAGCGTTGTGTGTTCCATCTTAACCAAAGGATCCGATGAATAAAGCTCGTCGTCTTTGCCCGGGGAACCTCCAATGTAGTAGGAAGCACGCCAGTCCGACGAACTGTTTTGATCGTTGTCGGGATTGATGTTCACGGGCACCAGCGAATTTCCTTCCCCGTCGGCTCGTTGGGGCCAACTGGAGCCATCGTTGTATTTAAAACTGCATATTGTATCGTTCGCTCCCGTAAGCAGCGCCAGCCATTCCCCGTTGTTTGCCAGGTTACCGCTGTATTCCGCAAAGGCCCTGAAGCCGTAACGGGACGCAAACGTTTCATTATCCGAAGCCAGTACAATGAATTCGCCCGGGCCCAGTTCCGTTTCAGCCGGAAACGTAAATTGGATCCCTTCGGTAAATTTCAGTCCGCCTATGTCGAGCCACGAAGTCCCCGTGTTTTTGATTTCGATAAATTCGTACATGCTTCCGGCAAGATCCCCATCCTCCAGGCCATCACGAAGCTCAGGAACGAAGGGGACAA